>DATNQC010000306.1:0-4642 GCA_036702885.1 Oculatellaceae cyanobacterium
GGTGATGACGAACAGGCCGTCCGGCTTTTGATAATCGGACGCAATTTTGGCGAGAAATTTGTTGTAGGAGACGCCCGCAGAGGCGGTGAGGCCGGTTTCCTCTCGAATGCGCCGTTTGATTTCCTTTGCGAGCAACGTGGCGGACGCGTTGCCCAGCTTGTTGTGGGTGACATCCAGATAGGCCTCATCCAGGGATAGCGGCTCAATGAGGTCGGTCACTTCGGCGAAAATCCGATGAATTTGTCTGGAAACCGACTTGTACACGTCAAATCGGGGTGGCAACAAAATTAACTGCGGGCAGCGTTTGACAGCCTGATAAGACGACATAGCGGAACGAACGCCGTATTGCCGGGCTTCGTAACTGGCGGCTGCCACCACGCCACGGTTTTCCGGGCGACCACCCACGGCAACCGGCTTTCCCTGGAGTTCAGGGTTGTCCCGCTGCTCGACCGACGCGTAAAAGGCGTCCATATCAATGTGTATAATCTTGCGCATGGTATCGAATTTTCTTTCGATGGATTCAGTGTAGCAATCGGGTGTGCGCCGGGCAAGGTCAGCGATACTAGTAGGTCATACCCTGGGAAAGAGTGTTACTTTGGGCGATCGTCCCCTATGACAAAATGTAAAGTCGCGAAGCTCTCATTCACGCAACTTTTTGGATGGAGGCGCTTTAAAGTGTGTGAAGCGGCTCGACCCAACTCGCAGGCAGGAGCTCCGCAACAGTTTTCCCATTACATTGTTCATTCACAAGGAGATACTTAATGGCAGTAAATCCCCCTCTCGCACCCGGTTTAGGCGCATCCCCTGCTCCGGCGCCCGGTTTTCCCCCGGCTCCGCCAGCAGCTCCTGGCGCTCCTGCGACTCCGCCTGCTGGGGGCCTTGATCTTGGCGCCCTGCTTGGGCAAGCCGGTCAGCCTGGCCAACCGTCGCAAGCACCGGGCCAAGCGCCGATGTTCGGTAATAAGCTGGACGTGCACGCCTAGGTTTAACGACTCTAAAACGCAAAAGCCCCGATGATCACCATCGGGGCTTTTGGTATAAAGCACAGCTTAATAGGATGGGGTGACAAGATCAGCCTCTTTGTTCGGTAAGAAAAACCGCCCCAACCAGAATAAAGCCCGATCTTCGCAAGACTTACCTATTGTTGTCGCATCATGAATAAAGGCTTTTGAGAAGGCTTTATTGCGTCAGGCTTTAAACTGCGAATTGCTGCAATCTTCTCAGGTAAAAGAGCTTTCTTTCCGACTAACAAAGGTTGTGGAACACCCAGCATCAATAATCTCCTGGAATTTCTTTTAACTCGAACATATTAGCTGATGAACAGCTTATGTCAAATTATTTAAATGAAATTTTACTGAATTGGTTATGTTTTTGTTATAGCGTAGTTAAGAGGTCATATAGCTTAATGTACGCTGGGCTTATTAGAAACCGACAATTCAACATTGGGCTTTTTGTGGAATGTCACTTGTTCTTCCCAACGCAAATCAACGGATTCTAGCCCTTCCCGTAGTTCCAGAATTTTAGGCGCCAGCGGAAACAGGCGCTCCAAACGGGTATTCGCCCGATTGTTCAATTTACCCAGGATGACCGGGATTTCCTGAAAACGCAGTACGAGCTGCCGCTGATTGCGCGCATCCAGATACATGAAATGCAGCCCCTTCACGTGCCGGGCTTGCCAGGTGATTTCACGCAAGGCGCGCATAAGTTCGGGCGTCAGCTTTGTTTTAGGTGGGAGGAGTATTTTTTCCAGCGCGGGTTGATACGTGTTGGCACGATATGCATAACCGCGCAGATCAATCACGCCGCCCGGAACCAGCAGGGCGTATGGGCGCGGGTGTTTTTCCGAGAGATATACTTCCGCCCAGGGCTGTTTTTCCGAAAGAATGATATCCAGCCGATTCGGAAATGCCTGCCGCCTGACAAAGACTTTGTCCACAATGCGGAATTTTTGCTTGATTTGCTCTGCCAGTTTGCCGGTATCAACGGCATACAGCGGTTTTCCGACCCAGGGCTTGATGAGCGGCGCAAGCTGCTCCTTTTGCAGCAGGTGATTATCTTTCAAGTTAAATTCCGGCTTGGCATACCGCCAGACAGGGCTTTGGATGGCCTCCCACAACAGGATGGCCAGCAAAACGGCAAAACAGAGTTTAAAAAGCTTGCGAACTCTCTGAAACAGAACTTGTCTGCGTTTTTGGGCGCGGCGTTCCTGCAGATAGCTCATATGACGGCGTTTGACGCGCTCAATTTGCCGTTTGGATTTTTTGACGCGACGGGCAGGCGGCTGCTCCGATGTGTCCGGCGTTTCAGGCTTGGCCGAAGCGTCTTCCTCAGGTGGCGCCGGTTTTACCAGCAGATCCTGAATCCCGCTACGGGCGGAAAAGACGCTTTGCGCCTGTTTTGAATTGTCGGAGCCGGGTGAATCCATTCCCATCCTCTCGCAGAAGCCCTGTGCCAAAACGCCGTATGAATGCTTTTAATGGACTGCCGTTTTCAGGATACATTCTACCAGTTGCTCGTAGGAGATTCCCATCGCCTTGGCTTGGGCGGGAAGGTCGCTCAAGGGCGTCATCCCCGGTATGGTGTTGATTTCCAGAATGTAAAATTTGTTGTCGGGTCCGGTGACAAAGTCCACGCGGGAAACACCTCGGCAGCCCGCTGCAATATACGCCTCCAGGGTGGCTTCCTGGATGGCTTTCGTCATGTCGCCTGGCAATTCCGCGGGCAGGATGAACTCGGTGCCGCCTTCGGTGTACTTGGCTTCCAGGTCGTACCATTCGGATTTGGTGGGTCGTAGCTCCAGAATGGGCGTGACCTTGGGCTCACCGTCCACTTCCACCACGCCCACGGTCAGGGATTTTCCTTTGACATACGCTTCCACCATCACTTCATCGGTATACTGGAATGCCGTTTGCAACGCCTCTTTCAGGTCTTCCGGCTTATCCACCTTGCTCATGCCGATGCTGGACCCTTCGGTGATGGGCTTCACCATGACCGGATAGGGCAGATCGATGTTGAGCGGTTTGCCGTTGACGGAGCCGCTTTTCAGCACGACTGAATCAATCACCGGCAGTCCGGCGTCTTTCAGCACGCTTTTGGTCAGCGCCTTGTTCATGGTGAGGGCGCTGGCCGCCACCCGACAGCCCGTATAGGGAATGCTCATCAGTTCCAGCAGGCCCTGGATGCAGCCGTCCTCGCCATATTTGCCATGAAGGGCGATATAGGCGACTTCCACTTTTTCTGCCGCAAGTTTCTGAGCGATGTCATGCCCAACGTCAATCAGCACGGCATTGCGATAGCCCAGGCGTTGTAGCGCTTCAAAACAGTTTTTTCCGGAAATCAGCGACACTTCCCGCTCCGAGGAAAGTCCGCCGTACAGCACGCCAATCCGGGTGTCAGGGGTCAATTGAAGTTTCGTTTGGGGGGACATATCGGTTAATCCTTCGATTCAGCGCAGATTGCCTGCATTCAAAATATAGATCTAGTGAGAAGCACCGGCTGTCAATTCCTGCCACATCTCGGCTTCTTCGGGCGTGGCATCGCCCAGGAACAGGTTTTCAGGATAGACATCCAGCCCGTAGCGGTCCTTTACGGCACGTTTCATCCGCAGCATCAGCCGTAAGACATCCGTAGAAGTGGCATTGTCAACATTAATGATGAAATTGCCATGCAGCGGACTGACCATCGCTCCGCCTTCCCGCCATTGGCCTTTTGCGCCCAATTCCTCCATCAGGCGACCCATGGGCTGCTCCTTGGAGGGGTTCTTGAAGACGCTACCTCCGTTGGGCTCCTTGGGGTGGTGCGTTTTGCGGAAATTCACGCTGCTATCCATCAGGGCGCTGATTTCCGCCGGATTGCCGGGACGGAATTCCATTTCGGCGCTCAGCACAATGTGCTTGGCCGGGTTAATGGCGCTTCTGCGATAGCTGAACTGGAGCTGTTCAGGCGTCCAGGTTTCCACATCGCCGGTTTCCAGGTTGAACAACTTCACACTGCGGGTGACTTCCGCTGTTTCCTGTCCCAGTGCGCCGGCGTTCATGCGAACTGCTCCGCCAATCGTGCCGGGAATACCAATCATGAACTCTCCACCTGCCAAGCCTGCCTTGAGTGCGGCGCTTGCGCTTTTGGCCAGATGAACTCCCGCGCCAAAGCGCAAGCGGGTGGGGGATACGGTTTCCACCCAGTCTAGTTTCCGTGTGATGAGCGTGACGCCGGAGATGCCCTGAGAGGCAATCAGCGAGTTGCCGCCCCAACCCAGGACCGTCAGCTTTTTGCCATCCCGGCAGACGCGCTTGAGAGTTTCGATGGCCTCCGCTTCGCTTGCGGGTTGATAGGCTTCCGCCAGGGGGCCGCCGATGCGATACGTGGTGAAATTGGCGCCCATCAGGCGTTGCGGGCTCAGTGTGGTCATGCTGGCCTCCAATCCCGCAACAGTTGGGTAATATTGCCCGCTCCCATTGAGAGCGCAAGGTCCCCGGGGCGAATTTCTTGTGCCAGCGCGGCGCGTAGCGTCTTAAACTCAGAATCCTGCGGGACATACCGAACATCAGGGTGCGCGACTTCTTTTGCAAAGGCATCGGACGTCATGCCCGGAATCACCGGTTCATGGGCGGCATAGACATCCGTCAGGAACACAACATCCGCA
>DATNQC010000320.1:0-4522 GCA_036702885.1 Oculatellaceae cyanobacterium
CGGTCATCAAGCTGATACCGATAGCCGGACCAATAGCGGCCAAACCGACGGCGAGAGGACCTGCGAGAAGTGCTGCTGCTGCTGTTTCCATTGAGAAGTGTCTCCTTTCTGATACAAAACCAAAATTTAATGATGATCGTCAGACAAAATACTGATGTACACCGAGCTCAGAATCGCAAAGATATACGCCTGAACCACAGCCACAAACAATTCCAGGAAGATGACCAGACTCGGCAGCACGAACGGCGTAACGCTCATTGCGATGCCAGACAGGATCTCACCGACCAGAATGTTGAAGTAAAGCCGGATAAGCAGGGAACCGGGACGGGTCAAATCCTCAAGCAGGTTCAGCGGAGCGAACAACGGACTCGGTTGCAGGTAGTGCGTAAAGTACCGCAGCCCTTTGCGCTTGATACCGACGCCAAAGTACATAATCAGCGTCATCAGAGCGAGCGCGCTGGTGGTATTGATGTCTCCGGTTGCTGCAATCAGCTCGCCGTGCGGAATATGGAACAACCGCAGGGGCAACTGACCCATCAGGTTACAGGTGAGAATGAACAGAAACAGGGAGCCGATGAAAAACAGAAAGCCATCGCCCCGTTTGCCGGCCGTAGCCATGGTGATGCTGCGGCAGATATCAAAAAAGCCTTCGCCCACCACCTGCATCTTGCTAGGCACCACCTGAAGGTTGCGGGTGGCCAGCCAGGCCAGAAGCAAAATCAGCCCCATTGCAAGCCAGACCATAATCAGGGTGTTCAGGTGAACATGCTGCCCGAATAGCGTGACGTCCCAAAAATGTCCCATAGTGCTTGAAAATCCTACTTGCCTGCTATGACCGTTTGATTCTTTGTTTGCCCTTTAGCCCAATGGCTCCTGCGGAAACCCGTTTTCCGGACGCCGGGCTTCCGGAGGCTTTTCGGCAGGGCTTCGCTTCAATTGCCGGAACGCCGGCATTGCTTGAAGGACGGTTTCCACGGCTAGAAGCACTTTGTAACTTAAAAGTCCGCACATGACAAGTGCCAATGCGTGAACATCTCGACCGGCAATACTGACTACAGGGTATGCCAAAAATACAATGCGAATAAGAGAAAACACAGCTTGAAGTTTATGCCGGGGATGTTCGGCGCTAAACATCAGGCTCCAAAGGTAAAACACGCCCAGCATGCAACCGCCCAAAAACTGCCGGAGGTACTGCGGCCACAGCCAGGCCACCACAACGGTCATCACCGCATCCAGCAGCAATGTGCCTATCCACAAACGTTTTTTAAGATCGGAAAACTGGAGGATCATTGGTAAAGACGGGGTCACCGTTTTTCTCAGGCTCACCTCTTTTTAGGCTCAGGGCCTTCATCATCCTCCAGAAGATCATCCAATGCAACGTCATCCGTCGGCGGCTCCCGATCCGCCTTTTGGTACAGCTCAAGCAACTCTTCGTGAGAGATAGCCCCCTTTTTGGACGTTTCATCCAACTTTGGCTTGGCTGATGACTTTTTGGCAGCTTTTTCCGGCTTGGAACCCGGCAGTGTAAAACTGATTTTGGGCACCGGATTGTCGCCCATCATCTGCCGCTTGTACAAAATGGCGATGCCGGCAAACATGCCCAGCACGGCCAGCGCCATCGTCCAGATCTGGGAGATGCCGAAGGTCTTGTGCAGCCAGTTCCCCAGCAATAGACCTCCCAGAATCGGCAACAGAAGCTGAATCGCATATTCCACTGATATGGACTCCACTGGATACGCCAAACGGGAATTTAAAGGTTCCCGGCGGTTATACAGACTTTATCTTAGTTGTTTTTCCTGTACAATCACGCTAATAAAAAGAGGAAGTTGTACGGTTCTCTCGGAGGAGCGAGTCATGGCCAAGGATGCCAGTTTTGATATTGTGTCGGAATTCGATCATCAGGAACTGGTGAACGCGTTAGACCAGACCCGTCGGGAAATCGCATCCCGCTTCGATTTGAAAGACTCCGGCAGCACCGTGGAGCTGGAAGAGGACAAACGCATCGTCATCACCACCACCGATGACTTCCGGGCCAAGAACATCCTCGACATTCTGGAAAACAAGGTCACCAAACGGGGCCTCAGCCCACTGATTCTGGATGCCCAAGACGTGGAGCCCGCACTCGGTGGACGGGTTCGTCAGACGATCAATCTCAAAAAAGGCATCGCCACGGACATGGCCAAAAAGATCGTGGCCGCGATTAAAGACACCAAGCTCAAGGTGCAGGCCAGCATCCAGGGCGATCAGGTCCGTGTGAGCGGCAAAAGCAAGGATGACCTGCAAGAAGTCATTCGGCATATGCGCGAGTTTGGCGACAAGCACAGCATTCCGCTGCAATTCACCAACTACCGCTAAGCCCATCCATCTTTTGAAAAGCAGGCGGTTTCTCACCGTCTGCTTTTTTACAGGGATGCCAAAGCACAGCCATTGAGTTATAATAGAAGCAAGCTCAGGCGTAAAAGCGTTTCTTTGCTAAAAAAAAGCCATCCAGCCGTTTGGCAAAACTGGATAGCAGGGTAGTACGGAATTGGTAGGAAGGAAAGAGAGGATTCACACGGCTCTCTTGGTGGGTTTTGTAGGAGAATTGGCCTATAACTATCCCCCACTCAAATGCTCCTACCGGGCAAGCCTTACCACATGCAAAGCTGTTTCTGCCGGGGTTTGCACTGAAGGGACATGCGCCCCTCCAGTTGGGGAATCAGGTTTTCAAAACGCATTACCCGATTGGGTAGTGTGTTAAACATGACTAGAGGCACAATTGTTTTGTTCCAATAAAAAAACATTTTTATTTTATGGACGCAAACTCAAGCGCTGCTTACCGCCCTTGGAGAAGCGAAACGATTTTTTAATTTTTCTAAAGCGCTACATCTCCCCAAAACGCAAGGCTCATCTTTAATTTAGCGCTTAAAAAATTTTTGTTAAATTTAAAAAGCTGGCAGAATAAAAAACTCGACACGCACCGCAACTCTTGCGGTTCCTTTGTGTTTAATGTCTCATAACCAACATCTTCCCCTCTCAAACACAGGCGTTTTTATGACTGCATCCTTCACCACGATTGAATCCCCCTCAACGGAAAAAGCTCCCCGCAAGAAGAAAGTCGGTTTTGTTCACCTGGGTTGCCCCAAAAACCTGGTGGATACCGAAACCATGCTGGGCATTCTGGATCGGGAACAGCATGAAATTGTCGCGGACGAGCGAGACGCGGACATTGTGCTGGTCAACACCTGTGCCTTTATTGACTCCGCCCAGCGGGAATCCGTCCGCGCCCTGGCAGAACTGGCCGAGCAGGGCAAGGAATTGATGATCACTGGCTGTCTGGCCCAAAAGTTCCAGGGCGAGCTGCTGGATTTATTCCCCGAAGCGCGAGCGGTTGTGGGGATTAACAACGTCGGCGAAATCGGCGAGGTGATGAAGCGCGTGGAAAAAGGCGAACGCGTGCTCGCCATGCAGCAGGACCCCACCTACATTCTGGAAGAGGATACCATCCGCCGCCACATCACCGTCGGCTCTTACACCTATCTCAAAATTGCGGAAGGATGCGATTACAAGTGTTCCTTCTGCATCATTCCCAGCATGCGGGGCGCTTTTCGTAGCCGGAAGCTGGATAACATTGTAGAAAACGCCCGCGAGCTGGCGCAACGCGGGGTGACGGAAATCATTCTGGTCGGGCAGGACACCACAAGCTACGGCAAGGATCTGGGCAGCAGCCTGCCGGAACTGCTCCATGCATTGAACGAGGTGCCAGAAATCCAGTGGATTCGCTTTTTATACGCTTACCCCAATCTCGTTTCCGATGAACTGCTGGAAACCATCAATGGTTGCGAGAAAGTGGTCAAATATCTGGATTGCCCACTCCAGCACAGCCACCCGGAAATTCTCAAGCGCATGCGCCGCCCGCAAACAGATGTCGTTGAATTTGCCGAGCGCGCCCGCGCCAAAATCAAGAACGTCAAGCTTAGAACCTCGTTTATCGTCGGTTTTCCGGGCGAAACTGAAGAACATTTCGAACACCTGAAGGAAACCATTCAACAGGTGAAATGGGATCGTCTGGGTGTGTTTGAGTACTCCGACGTGGACACGGCGCACAGCAAAACGCTGGACGGTAAAGTCAAAAAAAGCGTCATCAAGCAGCGCCGCAACGAGCTGATGGCCATCCAGCAGCAGATTGCCTACGCACACAACCAGGCCTTGATTGGGCAAACCGTGGATGTGCTGGTGGACATGGTTAACCAGTATGGCACCGCCATTGGCCGCACCCAGTGGGATGCACCGGAAATTGACAACACGGTGCAGGTCAAAGGGCAGGTGCTGCCGGGCGAAATTGTCCCCGTGCAGATCACGCACGTCACCCCCTATGACCTCAAAGGCGTTGTGGCACACTAGACGCGATTTGCGTGTGCCTCACCGGATCTCCGCCTGGGCGATCAATGATGCATCATCGTCGCTGTCTCCAGTGATATTTTTAGTAGATGCGTCCATTTCAGATTTGTAACGTGACGCCAGGCATTGCGGACTTTATAAT
>DATNQC010000322.1:0-10111 GCA_036702885.1 Oculatellaceae cyanobacterium
AAGCATGACTGGCGCAATATCCACAATGTAGCGGAAATACTCTTCGCTACGCTGGAGCGCTAAAATGGATTCTTTTTGATCATGAATATCCAGAATTAACCCAATGAGGCCGGTGAACTTGCCATCCGTATCAAATCGGGGGCGCGCCGAACTCAAAATCCAGCGATATTCCCCGCTTGCCACCTTGGCCCTAGCCTCAATGGCGTATGGCTGTTGGGTGTCGCGGGTTTTCTCGTACTGTTCTACGAATGCTTTTCGATCATCCGGGTGAATGAGCTCCATCCAACGGAGACCTGTGAACGCTTTCTTGGGTAAGCCGAAATATTCTGCCAGGCTGGTGCTCACAAATTCGTTATCTCCGTCTGCTGAGCACATCCACAGCATGACAGGCGAGGTATCCACGATATAGCGGAAATACTCTTCGCTACGCTGGAGCGATAGGATGGCCTCCTTCCTGTCATGAATGTCCATGATCAATCCAATGAGGCCTGCAAATTTTCCATCTGCATCAAACCGAGGACGTCCTGAGTTTAAAATCCATCTATAGGTGCCATCTTTGGTTCGGGCGCGGGCTTCAATGGTATAGGGCTCCTGGGTTTCATATCCTTTCAGGTAGGCAAGCCGAAGGGCTTCCTGATCATCAGGGTGGAACATGTCCAGCCAGCTCATTTCGTTGAACGCTTCTTTTGGCAGTCCAAAATATTCAGACAGACCGGCGCTGACAAATTCATAGCCTTCCTGCGAGCCGATCCACAGCATGACGGGAGAAGTATCCACAATGTAACGAAAGTACTCCTCGCTCTTTTTGAGGGCCAGTTCAATGCGTTTTCGGTCTTCAATATCTGTGATGGTGCCGAAGAAGCCAATAAATTCCCCGCTGGGGCCAAACATGGGATGCCCGGTCACAAACACCCATCGGTAAGTGCCATCGCGATAAATATGTCGGACTTCTTCACGAAAAGGCGTGTGGTTTGCATGATGCGTTTGGACGGTGTTTTTGTAATGTTCGGCATCGTCAGGGTGCAGTACAAATTGCCATCCAGAGTTCATGAAGGCGTCTTTATTCGTACCGGCATAATCGGCGAGCCCCTGACTGAGGAAATATACTTCCTGATTGGCATTGGTCATCCAGAGCATCAGTGGAGAGGCATCCAGCAGACGACGGAAATGGGCTTCGCTGTTTTTTAGTGCGAACTCCATTTGCTTGCGGTCTTCAATGTCAGTCATGAGGCCAATAAAGCCAATAAAATTCCCCTTGGCGTCATATCGTGGGTGGGTCACGATCAGTACCCAGCGATATTTCCCATCGCGATGCCGGATTCGTTCTTCTTCCCTAGTAGGGGTTTGGCTCTGATATTTGAAGAAGCAGACTTCCCGATCATCCGGGTGAATGCATTTAAGCCATTGATGGCCCAGGAGTTCTTCCTTATCCAAACCGCAAAAATTGGCCAAACCTTGGCTGACAAACGTAACATATCCCTTTTCATCAGATAACCAAAGCATCAGGAGCGAATGTTCGGTAATTTCTCGGAAGTAATTTGCACTTCTTTCAAGTTCAAGGCTGGCTTCTTTTTGGGCATTGATATCGACGATTGCACCAGTATAGCCAGTACAATCCCCACGCTTGTTGAATTTGGGAGTTGCCGAAAGCACGGCCCAGCGATATCGTCCATCCTGATGTCGGAGTCGTACTTCCTTTTGAAAACGGTGCGGTTCTTTGCCTGCCTCGATGCGCCATTTAAAGTCCTGTTTATGGAATACTTTGAGCCAGCCAGAACCTAGTAACTCAGCCTCTGTTTTTCCGGTGAATTCTTCCCAGGCGCGATTCACATAGGTGCAATGGCCGTCTGGGTCAGCGGTCCAGAGCAGGATGGGTGTGGTATCGGCAACGGCTCTCGACCATTGCTCACTTTCCTGCAAGGGTTGTTTTGACCGTTTTTTCCGATGCTGTTTGAGTTCTCTCACCACCATGAGGCCCTGGTTCAGTCCATCTCCCAGCAAGCTGGCCTGGACCAGAACGTCAATCGGATGCCCGTCACGGTGGATAAATTGCTTTTCATAAGGCTCGGTGCTTGATGCGACTTGAAGGTGCCGCAATGCTTCCTGATCCAGATAGATCAATTCCGGTGGGGTAATCGACCGCCAATTCAGGCCTTTTTCCTCAAATTCCTGTCGAGTGTAGCCCAGCAGATCCAAAAAGGAGTCGTTGGCTTCCGTAATGTCGCCTGAGAATTCCCAAAAGAAGAGCCCGACCAGACTATTATTAAAGAGCCTCTTAAAGCGAATCTCGGATTCCGGACGGGGTGTTTCAGCCAATTTTCGGTCGTGGATATCAAACGCTGTTGCATAAAAGCCAAGGAATTCGCCTTCGGCTGTAAAGCGGGGTGCAGCTACAAAGTAGAACCAGCGATATTCTCCGCTGACGCTTCGGACCAGATATTCTCCTGAAAAGCATCTTCTTTGAGCGAAGGCGTTTCGCCATTCCGCCACCGCGGCTTCCCGGATATCCGGGTGGAAGTGCTCCATCAGGCCGGTTTTTCGAAATTGTTCCCAGGGGACGCCAGTGTACTCCAGCCATGCCCGGCTTGCATACGTCAGTCGCGCAGAGCTATCCCAGGCGGTAACCAGCAAAGAGGTGGTGTCAATCAGTTCTTCCAGATTTTTTAAGGCTTGTTCCTGGAGAGGCTTTGCGTGGACATCCTGAATTTCATATAAAAATGCGACGACCTGCTGTGCATCAAAAATCGGTGTTATGGAATACTGAACCCGGCATGCCGTTTTGTTTTTCCGGATGAGGACTTCTTCCTGATTTCGCAATGCGGTCTTTTTCTTGATGGCCTGATAAACGGCGCACCGGCATGTTTGATGCACCGGACTGCCGGGCTGTTTATAGTGCAGTGTCCGGTGAAGCGCTTGCCCCTTTAGTTCGGCAAAGCGAAAACCTGTCATTTGTTCTGCTGCGGGATTCATATAGATGCAGTGGTCATGTATATCCGTCAACAAGAGCGCTGTTGCCGCATGCTCAGCCACAGCGCCAATAATGCCGGGATGATGTAGCAAGGCGTCTGGCGATAAATTGCCAATCGCGCCAAAGTCCAGCGTTTCCAAAACCCTCCCTCTCCCAAATTCCGGATGCTCAGGCAGACCATTTCCAAAAGCTGCTCATCAGTCTGAATCAGCCGGGCGCCACTCTAGAAAGGAATGAACCCATCCACAGTGAACGCAAACAAAATATTATATGGTGCTTTGTGGGTGGGACCATTACCTGCGTGGTTATCCTGAAGCGTAAAAGTCTTGTGCATCCAAATGACGCTGCAAAGCACAAGCGTTAGAGCGGAATCAAAAAAAAATTTCACAAAATATGTAACTCAAAAGTACGGTAAAACCTTGCGGTGAAAGGCTGAACATTTTTAAAAAGGGAAAAAGTCGTGTTGAACCGGTCAAATGATTCAGCGGTCTTGTTTTGGCTCTAGTGACACTAAGGGGCGCTCATCGGATTCCTCCCGGATTAATCTTGAGCATTGAAGCCGCCAGGTGGATACCCCAGGAATAGCCGGATGGGAAATTACCATGCCCTGAATCATCCGCTAAGCTGTCTTACATTCTTGGGTTCTTGCGGTCCCGACCGTATTGAACCAAACGCTCTCCATAACACAATAAACACACCTTAGGTTGATTCCCATATATCCTCAAACGTACCAAAGCGCAGGAGGGATAGAATATGAACACACTTATGAGCCGGGGGCTCATGCTTGCCGCATTGTTGAGTTTTGCGGTACCAGTAAAAGCCCTTGCACAGTGCGGATGTCCTTTCCAGGCACCGGTTCTACCACCGACTCAATGCGGTTGCCCGGTTAAAGAGGTTCCGGTTGTTTCTCAAAGACTGGTTGTAGGACCGCTGGGTTGCTGCCCGCAAGCGCTTCCACAGCTGAAAATCAGTCAGGGCGCCAACACAGAGCTGCACCTGTTGAACCCGCAGTCGGTGGCTGTTCGTTTCAACGCTGCAGAGTTGGGTATCAGCTATTTGGTGCCGGCCAACTCGGAACGCGTGATCTATATTGACCAAGCGTTGGCTGCAAACCTCTGCCCGAACCAAACGTTGTCCTATGACATCACCTCGGCGGATGGTTGCCGGAAGCTGGCTTATGGCTGCTTGAAAAACGAAGCGACGGTGGCTGCCTTGATCAATGTCAACCGGCAGTGTGCTGTTCGGGAAGAGTCGCCTGCTGTTCCTCAGCATAAAGAACAGCCCGTGAATAAACATAAACGGGTGCGCGGATTCTGGTAATATTCTTCTGGCAATCGCCAGTTGTCAGGAACGTTTATTGAGTCACAGGCATCTTATTCTCAGGAGGAATCATGGCCGGGCTTCGTAGCAATGTCAAATTGTATGCGATGATGGTCGCACTCACGCTTAACCTGGGCTTCGGGTTTGGGGTGAGTGCGGCTCCGGCCGCTTCTGCGGAAACAACGCATCCAGAAGTCACCAAACTGGTGATTAATATTCCCAGTCGCACCTTGTGGGTATACTCAGGCGACCGGATTGTGCGTTACTTTCCCGTCGGTGTAGGCCGGCCTGGTTACATGACGCCTCTTGGGCAATATAAAATTACGCATAAAGTTCTTGAGCCTGGCTGGGAGCATCCTTACGTGGGTCGGGGTAAAATCCGCATTCCCCCCGGGGAAGGCAACCCGTTGGGCACACGCTGGATGGGTTTCCACTATTACAAAAACGGGGAATACGGAATTCACGGTACGGATCGTCCCAGTTCTGTCGGCCAGTTCAGCTCTCATGGCTGCGTCCGGATGAAAATCAAAGATGCGGAAACCCTATTTGACATGGTCGAGGTCGGCACGCCGGTGGAAGTGACTTACCAGACGGTTCTGGTTCGTCCCAAGGGCAATGAAATGCGCATCGTCGTATATCCGGATGTTTTTAAACGGGGCATGCCGGATGCGGAAAAGGTTATCAATGATATCCGTCGGCAGTATCCTTACGCCAAGGTGGACCCCGAAAAAATCCGGCAGGCTTTGGCAAATCCCCTCCAACAACCGATTGCGGTCGGGCTAACGCGAGACGACACGATGACGGCAATGGATAAGCCGCCAGTTCCACCGCAATCGTCCGCCCCATCATCAGAGGTGGTATCCGCGTCAAACAGTGGAAAAGAGTTGGAGCCCTTCGATCGGGAAACTCAGTCCTCCATGCATGAGCATTTGGAGTAAGCCGCTGGCTTTTCCTGGCTCAAAAAAACGCTGAAGCCGTTCTGTAAGTCTTACGGAACGGCTTCGCTGATGAAAGAGTCGAATAAAGAAAAAGATTAATTGTCGTTTTCGTTGCTCAGGTAGCCTAAAGAGGATTCTTCCAGGGCACTGCCCGTGATGTTTTCATCAGGGTGAATCGGTGGGCCGACAATTAAACCGCAGGATAGAATATCTTCCAGGCGAAACACCCAAAGAATCGTACCGCTACGGCCATTCTGGAAAAAAGTGAAATGGTCGTCCATCATATCCTGCACACGACCACGCAATGGGCTTGGAAAACCGCTCATGTAAAGGAACACTTCACTACCGGCGTCAAAAGCCGATTTCAGCAATTTTTCGAACATATTTCAACGTACCTCCCGGCAAATGTTCGCTTAACCTTGTTCAGGCTTTTCATCATCCCCGCTTTTCAGCCCCAAGGATCTCGAAAAATACCTGTGTTTGACGCTCAAATACGCGCTTCACTCATGGTCAGGAGGACGGGAGATGGTGGGATTTGTTCTTGTCGGCCTCCCAAAAAATCTTGAATGGAAGAGCCTAAACTCATCTGTCGGAGGACCTTGTATGAGCCTACCCTACTGGAATTTGCCGTATTCCCCGGTCGGGTAATTGTTTGATGAAGATTTATTGCCTACCATAACGGAACTTGCATAAAGTCGGGGTTAATTGCGCGAGACACGAACGATATATTGCAAGGACGACCTGCATCGGTTGCGCGCATTCTATCGTGAGAGAAATGTCGAGTTGAGGAGCATTGTTTGGCACTGGAATGTAACCGGGTACCGCATATGGAGGAATTCCTTTTTGCGGTAGATGGGCGCATGCAGAAGACCGTCGGTTGCAGAAATTGGTCGAATAATGAATGAGGAGAGGAGCAGGAAAAACGATGAGAAAGAATCTAATTGCGCTGGCCGTTAGCATTACGCTAGTCTCAGGCGCGTTGGCAGCCCATGCCGCGGTTTACACGGATGCGAGCGGCAACTGGGCTCAAAATGACATTAAGCAAATGACAGACCTGAACATTATGGCTGGCTTTAGCGATGGGTTGTTCCACCCTGATGCCTGGGTGACCCGCACCGATTACACCAAAATGGTGCTAAAAACGCTGGGCCTGCCGTATACGCAGATGAGCAACGTGCAAAGCGTTGAAAAGGTCTACCGGAACGACTGGGGCTTTGGTCAGGTTGAGCCTTCCATGATGACGAATTATCCGCAAGGCGTTTTCTGCCCGGAAAACCCGGTTCGTCGCGTGGAAGCTATTGCCGCGCTGGCTGGCACGCTCACCAAACCAATGGTCAGCGAAGCTGAAGCGTCGCAAATTTTGAGCCGCTTTTCCGATGCTGCCCAAATTCCGGGTAACGCACGTCGTGCGGTGGCTACGGCAATCAAGTACAACCTGTACACCATCGATCCCAAGCTGGGCAGCAACAACTTCTATCCGTTGCAACCCATTACTCGTGCGGAAGTTGCGGCACTGCTGAGCGATCTCTATGAAAACCGTTCCATCACTATTGCAGCTGCGCCCAATGGGGTTGCAACCAGTGCGGTGAGGGCAAGCGCCGGTCCCTCCGTTAATACGGATGTGAATAACGAAGCCATCAACCAGCCGGGTGTGACGACCCGTCGCTACAGCAACGACGTTGCTTACCGTGATGCTGCGCAAGCCTGGTTGTACGGTTCTATTCCATACCGCAGTGGGGCGGATAATGTCTCCCCATTGCAGCCCATCCCGCCTGGCCGGGCAATCCCGATCAACCCGCAAATCACCACGCTTAACTTGCCGCCCAAAACCACGTTTACTGGTACGGTTGCCAAGGCACTCTATTCCGAATACAACCGCCCTGGCGATCCGGTGATGTTGATTCTGGATCACAACGTGGTGGACAGCAGCAACAAGGTGCTGGCTCCGGCAGGTAGCAAATTGCTCGGCTTCATTAGCTACCTGACGCCACGGAACCCGAACAACGGTGTGGCTGAGATGGGTATGGTGTTCCCTCAATTGGTCACCCCGGAAGGTCGTCGTTACAACCTGACCGGTGTGGTGGCAAGCTGCGGACAGGATGGTGTGCTTCGCGCCAATGAGCCGGAAGGCATCATTTTCCACCCGGAACACTCTGTTGCTGCGCTGAAGCGTGAAATCAACACTGCCCAAGGCGGCTGGTACAACACCAAACAGGGCAAAACCTGGTATCTCAACGAGCCCTATACGACTCAGGTGAGCAACCAGCCCATTGTTCCGGCGGACAAAACCGAAAATAATATTTTGATTGGTGTGGGGGATAGATTACAGGTCCGTGTGGAAGGGTGTCCAACCTGCCCATAAGGTGCCTGTAAGTTATAGAGAGCGGTACGACGATGCGCCCGGTCGAAAGACCGACCGGGCGTTTTTCTTTACTTGAACCTGTAGCCAGGAGTTACGCGGCTATGGCTGTTTCTGTTTTCTGGTACTGTTGAATCAACTGCATTTTGCCTTGTTGAATTGCGTAAATCCGCTGTTGTATTTGTTGTTGTTCTGTACCTGTGTTGACCAGCGTCTTCTGCAATTTGCCAGTCAATTTATTGGTGTAATGGATTCCAGCCAGGATAAAGAATTGCTCGACATTCTTATCGGGGACTTTCGCTTTTTTCATGGCTGCAGATAGTTTAGCTTCCACTTGTGAAGCCTTTTTGGACTCAGGATCCAATTTTAAATACTCTGATACAAGCGACTGTACTTTTTTATCCTTGCCGGCCAGTTCCTTCATTTTTGCTTCAAGCGCTTTGTTATCGTTGAAGTTAAGCCCGCCTGGCAGCGTTCCCGGAAGACTGTTTTGGGCATTTTGAGCGTTTTGCGCCGCCATGTTAGCCATAAACATGGTTATCACCTGCATCATGCTATTAACTGCATACAACATGATTTGCAAGAGCTGACTGCTCATTTGCGCCAATTGGGCTTGTTGCGTATAGTCGGCGCTCATACCGGCATTCATGTTATTCATACCGTTATTCATGCCGTTGTTCATGCCGGGGCCCATGAAGTAGTTGTTATTAATCACAACATTGGTTGGACTATTGTTATAGCTGGGGCCTGCATAGAATTGATTGTTGACAATATTACCGTGAGCGAACTGTGGCCCTCCGGCATTCATCGCGTACGGCTGTTGTGACTGCCGTTTCCAGCCCATGTTTTGAGGCTGTCCACCCCATTGCTGTGCTGGACCACCGTCCCATTGCGCGCCTGCGGAGCTTGCCCACCCCATTGAGGAGACGATGGTGCGCCATATCCTGGGCAGCATGAACCAGAATGCATTGAATTGTAGCTATAGATATGACCCATCTCTCCGACCTCTTTGCACGAGAATGCTCAGCAGACAAAAATTCTTGAGTTTTTAGAAATCCACTTTCCACTCAGACTTACCGCAATAAAATAAAAACAATTGATTGTGATAAATTGCCTATCTTTTTAAAAAATTTCAAAATAAAGCCCCGATACTTGCTCCGGGGCTTTTAAGACTTGTTCCAAGAATGCTCAGGCATTCTGTTGGACGGCCTGCATGAATTGCGATAAAAAAGATTGCACCCAACGATGAATGTCATTTTCTGCAATGGTTTTCCGGAGCTTGCGCATGTTAGCTTGCTGCAAGGTGGGCTCCATTTGAAGCGCCTGGTAAATTGCATCCGCCACTTCTTCCGTATCGGAAGGGTTTACGAGGATTGCTTGCTCCAGTTCGTAGGCGGCTCCGGCGAATTCACTCAGAATCAGGACGCCGTCATTGTTGAGGCGCGACGCGCAGTACTCCTTGGCAACCAGGTTCATGCCATCCCGAAGCGGCGTGGTCAGGCAGAAGTCCGCAAGCAGGAAGTAGGGCAGCAATTCCTCCAGCGACATGCTCCGATAGAAATACTGAATAGGCGACCAGTTGTCCTCTGATAACAAGCCATTGATACGCCCGACTGCTTGATCGACCTGCTCCTTCATTTCCCGGTACATTTTCACTTCCGTCCGGGTGGGAGAGGCGATTTGAATAAAGGTCAGGCGCTTTTTGTATTCCGGATACTTTTCAAAAAAGGTGCGAATCGCTTCCAGACGCTCCAGGATGCCCTTGGTGTAGTCCAAACGATCCAACCCGATGCCGATATGCTGTACGGAATAGGTTTCCCGGAGTTCCCACAGCTTGTCCTGAATGGGTTTGGAGGCAGCCGTACTGACCAGCAACTGATAGTCAATGCTGATGGGAAATGCGGCCACCTGAACAATGCGATTTCCTGCTTTGACTTGCTTTTTGTCGAAATCAACCTCATACACATCCTGAGGGAGCAGCTTGGAGACGCATTCCAGGAAGTGTTCCACGTACTCAGGGATGTGGAACCCAATGAGATCACTTCCCAGCAAGCCTTCCAGAACTTCTTTCCGCTTGGGCAGAATCCGGAACATTTCAAAATTGGGGAAGGGAATGTGGCAGAAAAAGCCGATTTTCCGTTTGGCCGCTTTCTCACGAATCAGTTGAGGCACCAGAAACAGATGGTAATCCTGCACCCAAATCCAGTCGTCATCGGTGGTTTCCTGAACGGTCATTTCCGCAAACTTCCCATTGGCGGACAGATAATTGGGCCAATCCCGCTCGTCCGAAAAATCACAGCGCGACGGGAAATAATGGAACAGCGGCCAAAGCAGTGCGTTTGCGTAACCATAGTAGTAATGGTTGATTTCGGTTTCCGTTAGGGCAACCGTACGGATATCGTAAGGCAGAATGGCATGCTGGATCTCGGTAAGGCTTGCCAACGTGGGGGTTTCGTCGAATTCCTCGATGCGGCGGGTGGCGCCTTCCCAGCAAATCCATAGCCCACCATTTTCGCGGAGCACCGG
>DATNQC010000328.1:0-1630 GCA_036702885.1 Oculatellaceae cyanobacterium
GGTCATATACTTGATCTTTCAGAAAGCGAATCCCAAAGCCCCATATGAGAAGGGTCATCACCTCTTCAATCAGCCGCTCCCGGCCGCCGTGCTGGCTCCGTTGGTACTCCATCACGGTCCGGCCGCTGGTATCCAGCCCATCCCGAATCGCAATGGACGTCATGGAGGTGCTGTCGTCCAGGCTGGACATCCACCGGTTGCCCCATTCCGTCAGCAACAGGCTGGAGATCATGCCGCCTCCTTTCCGGGGTATGGCCGGAAAAGACAAAAAAGAACTGGTGCCGACATTTTATCGACACCAGTCTTTAAACCCTTTTGGGATTCCACGCCTGCCAGTTCCACCACTTGGCAGAGCATGTGCTGAGCAGATTTCAGTGCGCCAGTATACGCAATGTCATGGCGATAGCTGCCCAGCGCATGGATTTGTGACTTCAATGCCGCGGTATAAGCCACATCATGCCGATAGGTTCCCAGGGCATGTGCCTGAGTGGCATTTTTCCGGGTTGTCGGCTGTGCGCTCATCATTCAAACAACTATTTGGCTATACCGTTGACATCATTATGAAAGCAAAAAGTTTCTGGTTTGTGCCCCAAAAAATGTTAAAAATCCCTGGGACTGAGGATGAAGGTCTCAGGGATTAGTTCAAAAGCGCCGATGCATTGATTTCTAGGAGAGAGAACGGCTTTCCAAACGTCCGAACCAGATCCGAGAGCCTTCCTGTAAACGGCGGCGTCGGATCATCGTACGTCGATTGCTGTTTGCATTCGGCAAAAACATTCAATGGACCTTTTGCTCACTGGCTGCTCATATTAAGCAAATGATCGTCTTTTGTCAATTGTTGGGTTTTACATGTCACAAAAACCATTTATCCGTTAAGATACTGGCAACCTGTTTTATTCCGGCGAAAGGACAGCCGTGCCAAATTGGAAAGACTTGATTTCAGAAGACATTCAGGCAGTGCTTGAACGCGATCCGGCAGCCCGGAACGCGATAGAGGTCGTGTTCTGCTATCCGGGACTCCATGCCGTCTGGCTTCATCGCCTGAATCATCGGCTTTGGCAAATGGGTTGGCGGCTCGCAGCCCGGCTCGGCTCCCATCTGGCACGGTTTCTAACGGGCATTGAAATCCATCCGGCGGCCCGTATTGGGCGGCGCTTTTTCATCGATCACGGAGTGGGCGTCGTCATTGGGGAAACCACGGTGATCGGTGACGATGTAACCCTCTATCAACAGGTGACGCTGGGTGGAACCGGCAAGAAAAAGGGCAAACGGCATCCCACGCTGAACAATGGTGTTATCGTCGGTGCAGGTGCAAAGGTTTTAGGCAATATTCACATTGGGGAAAACTCGCAAATTGGCGCAGGTTCCGTCGTCATCCATGATGTCCCCCCGAATTGCACCGTAGTGGGTATTCCCGCGCGTGTCATTAGTCGCGATGGGCAGCGGGTGGATAAACTCCCCCTTGGAGACGTTCCCAGCCAACTTCCCTAAATAACGCTTTCTTTTCCTCAGAACCGCAGTGCGCGCGCTTTTCAGGGGTGGCTTAATATATTGAAATATTTAAATCCGTTGAGGCAATCCGCCCCAATCTAATGTTTTTATATTTTTAGAGAGCTATATCATACAACGC
>DATNQC010000329.1:0-2096 GCA_036702885.1 Oculatellaceae cyanobacterium
CATTCAGAAAACACTGGAAAGCGTGTTGGGCTATCGGCAAGTGGAAGTTCAGAACCGGGTGGAGCCTGGCATTCTGGGCGGCGTCATCATCAAGGTGCAGGATCGCGTAATCGACGGCAGCTACGTGGGCCGTCTTGAAGAGATGCGCAAACATCTCGTGAAAACCTAAGGATGCGCAGGCATCCCTCAGCCTGAAAACGGCGTTCAGCCGGACGGTTCAAAAGCATTCAAGCAATAAAGGAACAATCGATGGCACTACGAGCAGAAGAAATCAGTTCAGTTCTTAAAGAGAAGCTCGCAAGCTACGAAAGCGGCGTTTCCGTCAGCAACGTGGGTACCGTGCTGGAAGTCGGTGACGGGATTGCCCGCATTTACGGCTTGCGCGGCGCGATGTCGGGCGAGTTGGTCGAGTTTGCCGATGGCCACAACACCATGGGGATGGTTCTGAACCTGGAAGAAGATAACGTGGGTGTCGTTATTATGGGCGAATACCTGCACATCCAGGAAGGACAGACCGTGAAATCCACCGGACGGATTGCATCCGTTCCGTTTACCGAAGAACTGATTGGCCGCGTGGTGAACCCGCTTGGTCTTCCGCTCGATGGTAAAGGCGCTGTCGATGCCAAGGAATACCTGCCGGTGGACCGCAAAGCTCCCGGTATCATTTCCCGGAAGTCTGTTCACCAGCCGCTGCAAACCGGTTTGACCGCAATTGATGCCTTGACGCCGATTGGCCGAGGTCAGCGGGAGTTGATCATTGGCGACCGCCAAACCGGTAAAACCGCTGTGGCAATTGACACCATCCTGAACCAGAAAGGTCAGGACGTCATCTGCATTTACTGCGCGATTGGTCAAAAATCCAGTTCGGTTGCTCAAATTATCAAAACGCTGGAAGACAACGGCGCTATGGAATACTCCATCGTGGTGGCCGCTTCCGCAACCGATCCGGCTCCGCTCCAGTATCTCGCGCCATTTGCCGCCGTTACCATTGCGGAAGGCTTTATGGCCCAAGGCAAGCACGTACTGGTTGTTTATGATGACTTGACCAAGCACGCCTGGGCATATCGCGCCATGAGCTTGCTGCTCCGCCGTCCGCCGGGTCGTGAAGCATATCCTGGAGACGTTTTCTACCTGCACTCCCGCTTGTTGGAGCGTGCTGCCAAGTTGAACGACGAACTGGGCGCTGGCAGCATCACCGCACTGCCGATCATTGAAACGCAAGCGGGTGACGTGTCCGCGTACATTCCCACCAACGTTATTTCCATTACGGATGGCCAGATCTTCCTGGAAGCCGACCTCTTCAACGCCGGGATTCGTCCCGCTATCAACGCAGGTATTTCGGTTTCCCGGGTGGGTGGCGCTGCGCAAACCAAAGCGATGAAAGCCGTTGCTGGTCCGTTGCGTTTGGCGTTGGCTCAGTACCGGGAATTGGAGGCATTCGCCCAATTCGCCAGCGACTTGGATAAAGCCACCCAGGATCAGCTGCGCCGTGGCCAAAAGCTGGTGGAAGTTTTGAAACAACCGCAGTACAACCCGCTGTCTGTGGCTCAGCAAGTGTCCCTGCTGACCGCTGCCACCAAAGGTGTTCTGGATGAGGTGGACAACGCCAAGATTGCCGCCTTCAAAGCGGAATGGCTGCCCTACTTCTCCGCAAACGCGCCTGAACTGGAAAAGAAACTGAACGAAGGCGCCAAGCTGGAAGGCGAAGAAGAAGCCAAACTGCTGGATACGTTGACGAAGTTCCGGGATACCGTTTTCACCGGCAGCAAAGTTTAAGGTCGGAGGGAGTTTTCCATGCCGAACCTGAAGGATATCCGGCGCCGTATCAAGAGCGTCAAAAGCACCCAGAAGATCACGCAGGCCATGCGGATGGTGGCTGCGGCCAAGGTCAAGCGGGCTGAAAACCGCGTAAAAGCCGCTCGTCCGTATTCCGAAGAGCTTCGCAAGGTGTTCAGCGACGTGTTCAACGAGATGCGCAACCACCTGGATACAATCAGCGCATCTCGCTACCTGGAGCTGTTCAGACCCCGTCAGGTCAAAAACGTCGGGATCATCGTCTATAGTTCCGATCGCGGTCTCTGCGGCAACTACAACGC
>DATNQC010000330.1:0-2080 GCA_036702885.1 Oculatellaceae cyanobacterium
CTGTAATTGCCCGGCCACAGTGTGAGTCTGCCCAACTCCACTTCCGCAATCTGGGTGCAGACTTCATCCAGAAAGCGCCGATCGTGTGAAACCAGGACGATGCCGCCGGGATAACTTTTTAAAAAACCTTCCAGCCATTCGACCGACGGCAGATCCAGGTGGTTGGTCGGTTCATCCAATAGCAAGACGTCAGCCCCTTCCAGCAGAATTTTGGCCAGGTTGATGCGCATGCGCCAGCCACCGCTAAAATCGGCGGTTTTACGACGAAAATCCGCGCGTGAGAAGCCCAGTTCCTGCAATAGCTTTTCAATCCGGGCATCCAGCGTTTCAGGATCAAACAATCGAATCCGCTCCTGAACACTGGATAAATCCATAAGCAGCGATGGATCTGCTTCACAGCTGGATTGCTCCAGCTGTTGAAGCAATTGGGCTTCCTCCTCCCGTAAACGTTGGAGGCCATCGTAGACGGATTGCAGCTCTTCATGCAGTGTGGCATCCGGTTGTAACTGAGGCTCCTGGGAGAGGTAATTGACCCGTAAGCCAGGAGAGCGGCTAATAACGCCTTCTTCTGCCTCCAGCGCGCCGTGGATAATCTTAAGCAGGGTGGATTTCCCGCAGCCGTTCCGCCCGACCAGGCCCAACCGGCTGTCGGCTTTAATCTCCAACCGGATATTCTCCAGTACCGGCTCGCCATTAAAAAATTTGCTGATATTCGAGAGCTGGATCATAGGGCAATATCATATCGCAAGTAGGCGGGATTCCGGTGCTGTTTGGGCTTTAAATTTTAAGCTCGCCGGCAAACGAGGCTGGCGAGCTTAAGTGATCCTGAGGAAGCGCTTAGCCTTAAATGGAAGCGATTTTTGCAGAATGGTTTTCCTGTACGCGCTGCAATAGCAGCAGGGACACGAGCATGGAAATCGCACCGACCACCATTGCAACTGCAACGTTGTTGCCGGCAGCACCCACAATCTGACCCACCAGCAGGTTGCTGAGCACGCCCGGTGCGGCAATAAAGATGTTGAAGGTGCCCATCATCACGCCTTCCTTGCCAAGCGGCAGATGATCCGAGAGGAGCGCGAAGGGAATGGAAAGCGTGGTGGCCCAGCCGATTCCGACCAGTGCCATGGCCAGTGCAACTTGTACGGCTGGCAGCATGAAGAATTCTGCCGGGGCTTGGGTCAGTAATGCCCACCAGTCGATTTGGTTGATACCGGAAGCCATGTGGTTGCCGGTGGTGGAGAGATAGTACATAAAGCCGAATGCCGCCGCCATGCACAGCAGCCCCATGTTATGGACGAATTTTTTAGAGGTGGCTTGGCAAAGTTTTCCAATGAGGGCGGAAAATACAAAGCACACAATGTTCATGGCCGCATAACAGAGCGAAGCCCACTGTACACCCTGATCATAAAGGGGATCATGCGTATTGGCCGCCCCAAAGACGTGGTGCGGAACGTAAACCGAAAAGAAGGTAAACAGGCACATCAGCCCAAACCAGGTGAACATGTGCGCAAAGCAGAGCTTCAACCCCTCTTTGGGCATTTGTCCGATGGATTTTAGGGTAGTGACTAAAAAGTTGCCTTCCGGTTCTTCCAGGCGCGGCAAGGTTTTAGGATCTGGCTCCGGCGTGGTGATGGCGGTCCAAATCATGGCCGCCAGCATGGCCGAGGCCCCCAGATAGAAGAGTTGGTGCAGATCCGGAATCTTGAAAGCAATTAAAAACGCCGCCACAGAACCAAGGCCGATGGTGAGGCTCATCAGGGCGTAAGCCGTCGCTTGCTGACTTTTGTGAACGACATCTGGAACAAGCGCCCGGTAGGGGCCTTGGGTGGTGTTGATACTGGCATCCAGAATCCAGAGCAGAATGGCCGCCATGAGGAGCGAGTTGGAATTGGGCATGAGCACGAGCGAAATGGCGGTCAGTAGCGCGCCCAGCAGCAGGAATGGCCGTCGCCGCCCCATGCCCAACATGGATTTATCGCTGAGCGTTCCGATAAACGGCTGAACCAACACGCCAGTGACCGGTCCAGCACAGGAAATCAAGCCGAGCAATTGCGGGTTGGAGCCGAGCTTTTCGAGAATT
>DATNQC010000334.1:0-1780 GCA_036702885.1 Oculatellaceae cyanobacterium
CAATGGACACTTGCGGAAAGGGCGCTAAAACTGCTTTCAAAAATTCCGGGCCGCCAGCTGCCTGTGCAGGGAAAAACTTGATGACCGGTGCGCCGAGTTGATAGGCATCCCAGATTTCCGTCGGCGTCATGCAGCCCGGTAAAACAAAAACGTTATTCTCAATGCCAAATTGAACCATTGCCGGAATCAGCACGGGTGAAACCAAAAATTGAGCGCCAGCCGCCATTGCCTTTACCGCATCAGAGCGTTCCAGCACGGTGCCTGCGCCAATGATGGCATCCGGAAAACGTTCAGCCAACGATTCAATGACAGTCGGCGTATTCGGCACAGTGAAGGGAATTTCAATCAGACGGATGCCCGCTTCAATCAACTGTTCGGAAGCCCAGATGGCGCTTTCCGCGTTGTTGGTTCGAACAATGCCGATCAGACGTTCCTTGGCAAAG
This sequence comes from Oculatellaceae cyanobacterium, assembly GCA_036702885.1. Classification (GTDB taxonomy): domain Bacteria; phylum Cyanobacteriota; class Vampirovibrionia; order Vampirovibrionales; family Vampirovibrionaceae; genus DATNQC01. The sequence continues at coordinate 444 of DATNQC010000334.1, forward strand.
CGGAGCCGTACCGGATGCTCCGCCCATGTTGGTTCAGGCATGCTCCCTCCAATCCCGCAAAACAACCCGGGCTGGAGCGCCATCTCCCCCTTGGATGTTGAGCGGCAGACAGATGAGTTCGTACCAGCCAGGTTTGATGTCCTTCAGGTTCAATCCCTCCAAAATGTATACGCCTGCATCCATCAGTCGATGATGGGTTGGGGCGTCTGCCTCATACAGTTCCTTGGCTCGGTAGCTTTCAACGGAAAGGTAATCGATCCCGACCAGTTTCACGCCCAGTTCAATTAAAAACGCCGCCGCAAAGGGATTGAGATGGCAAAAGTCTTCGTTAAAGGGTTCCTTATACCATTTCCTCGAGGAATTGACCGTTTTAAACAGTACCCGCTCCGCTTTACGCAGATCCAGGAAATGCGGATTTCGTTGCAGTTCACCAACCGTCACACAGCGGGGATCTTCAATTTCCACCACCAAGGCCCTGCCGATGAAAATGGACAAATCCATCGCATCCAGAGAAGCGCCGTCTCGCTTGAAGTGGGAGAAGGCATCCACATGCGTGCCACTATGAGAACCCATATTGAGAACGGACACAGTGGCGGGATCGCCGCAGTGCAAATCGAGTTTCCGCTGAATTGAAACGCCCGGATCTCCGGGCCAGGTGACCATTTGCTCCGATATAGGGACTGAAATGTCATAAATTGTTCTATTCATCCGATTCCACCCGCTTTTATGCCCTATCATAATGCGAAGGTTATTTGACGTCGAGAAAACACACGGGGCGGAAAAATAGTGACCATCGCCCAATAGGGCTAGCCTGTTCCTTAGGCATATCATCGACGGTTGGTGAATTGAACCTCGGCAGTCCGCGGAAGCATAATGCCCTTGAGCGCAATTTCTAGCGTATGTTGGCGTTATACAGGAGTGACCCATGTCGAAAAACAAGCAGTCTGGGACTAGTCGGCGCGGATTCGCATCAATGGATCCTGAAAAACAGCGCCAAATCGCCAGTAAAGGCGGTCGGGCCGCGCACGCGAAAGGAACGGCCCACGAATTCACCCCGGAAGAGGCTGCCGCAGCAGGAAGAAAAGGTGGATTGTCCAGCGGACGGGGACGTTCGTCCAAAACGTAATTTTTGGCATTCCAAAAGGGGTGTTCATGATGGGGAGAGGGGAATGGAAAAAGGGAAACATCGGTTGTCTGAAGAGGCTCTTCGTGGACAGCCGCCAGTTGGGCCTCGTCAGCATTTAATAGAAGACAAGCGAAAAAGCCGGAAGACGACTGTAGAACAACTGGAAAAGCAAGCTCAATCGGATCCTCGTCGAAGCCGCGAGGAGGAGGAG
>DATNQC010000337.1:0-3342 GCA_036702885.1 Oculatellaceae cyanobacterium
GAGAGCAGCAGCTGTATCACGGAAGGAAAGACCCGCGCTTGATGCCACTGCTGATACTTGAGATAGACCATAATTCAACTCTTTGATATCCGTTGCCGATGCATTGGCGGCTCCGGCCAAAATGTCCGCTGCTTGAGCCACCGAAAGATTGTCCTTCCGAAAAGCGTTCAACACTGTGGAAGCGATCTGCGCCGCTTCAGCCAGGTCGATTTCCCCTGCAGCAGCAAGGTTGAGCGCTCCGGCCAACCCACCATCCAAGATCTTGGCTGTGCTCACCCCTGCTTTTGCTAGCTCCTCAATTCCTTGTGCAGCTTCTGCTGCAGAGTATTTGGTTTCGGCTCCCAGTTCCAAAGCTAATTGCTTGAACCGTTCCATTTCCTGCGCTGAAGCACCAGTGACAGCTTTGACACTCGACAGTTGGGCCTCAAAATCTGCTGCTTTGTATACCGCCGATCCGAAAGCCACTGAAAATGCAGCGGACATCACCCCTAAAGCAATTCCAGTATCAATGGCCTGTTCCCGCACATGAAATAAATTCTGTCTAAAACGGGTCCACAGTGGCCCCTGCCGGTTTAACTGCCCGGTCAATTGACGGAGGGAACCCTCCAAATTGGCGAGCGTTGCGCGGGCTTCATTGAGCCGGATGGCAGCTTCTTGGGTTGCTTGCGCATTCTGCCCCAAATTTCGAGCAGCATCCTTATAGGCCAGTGATAGAAGACTGACTTTTTTCCTCTGAAGCTCGATTTGTTGCTGCAGGTTGCCGATTTTCACCCGAGCGAGATCATTGGCATTTCCAAACGCCCGTGCTTTAGCTTCTGCTGCCTGGTACTCTGAATGAGCCAGGCGCATTTTTTGATCCAGCTGGTCCAGGGAATGGGTGAGGCGTTGATGAAGCTGAGAAGAAGACCCCAATTGACCGTTCAATCGCTGGTGCGCTGCTTGCATATTAATGAGTGCAGCCCGGGCTTTGTTCAATTGGGTCTCAAGCCTTTGGGCTTGTTTCGATTCCGCGCCCAGCTTCTCCACCGTCTGTTGGTGGGCTTGGGCCAAAAGGGACACTTTTTGTTTTTGGAGATCAATCTGCCGACCCAACAGCTGAGACTGGAGTCTAAGCTGATCTTCGGATTTTCCGAACGCCTTCACCTTGGCCGCGCTTGCATCAAATTCACTTTTGAGCAGGCGCAGTTGCTGGTTGATTCGGGAAACAGCCTGGTTAAATCCTTGAGAATCCAGTACCACTTCCCCTTTTATTCGCCCTAAGATTTCCTCGGCCATACTTGTTCACCCCTTCCCTAAAAAATCCCCAGCTGATCGATGTATGCCATTTTCGATTGATGTTTCTTTCGCTGCTCATAAACGACCAATCGCATGTAAAAGGCGATATCCATCTGGTCAATTTCGTGCAATTTCCAACCAGATTGGAGGAGATTCAGATACAGCTCATTCAGGACTTTTTCCGGTGAGGTTTCTTTTTTTGGGTAGGGTTTCCCACATTCAACTCCTGAAGCGGTCCCGTAACCTGGCTAATAATCCGGTAAACAATCTCCCAAGATTGATCCACTACCCGCCGTGCATCTGTCCCCCGTTCATATTCCTCAACGGTAAACTGGTTGCCAAACACTTCCGTGATAAAGTGGTAGAGCTCATCCAACAGCTCCTCTTGTTCTTCTAGAGTCGCACCTGTCTCGGAATCCATGACCTTTTTCAGGAACTTCTCTCTCTTATCGGATATCAAGAGCGCTTTTCGAAAAAGGTACCCAGAAATAAAGTCCTGCGTGTAGGTTTTCGTCTCCCCATTTAGCCGAAGCGTGATTTTCAGCATGTTAAAACCCCCCATTTTAAAAAAGAAATAGGGCCGAAGAATCGGCCCTATTATCAAGTACCGCTGCCGCCTCCCGGTTCAACAACAGCGTCAAACCAGGTGCTACCCAGAGTAAAACTTTCATCTGAAGAGTCGCCTGAAATCATCCAGAGATCGTCGAAATCCCGTTTAACAAAGGTTCCTTGGATGGTCGGGTGTTGGAACTCGACGTTTTCCCCTTTAGTAGCCAGATTAATCTCCACTGGTTGGAACTTACCCTTATACAGCCAGACATACAAGTAGGAGCCATCCGCCTTTTGGCTCCGAAAACCAAGGGCAACGTAAGGCGCCACATCACCCGCACTTCTAACAAGCAACCCGTTCTGGTACGTATGCCCCAACAGCACCGCTTGTTTATCCAGCGGAATTTGCGAAACCTCCAATTCCACCTCGATCCCGCCGAGCGAACTGGCGGTTTCGGTCGGGCCGTCATCGGCATAATCCGTCACCGATTCCACTTGCGGCGTAACCCGCGCCGTCACAGCCGGAGCCAGTTTTTGAGGTGTGTCATAAGTGACACCAGTAGCGTCATCCTTGGTCAACAAGGCAAAATACAGGTCCTTCAAACCCACAAAAGCAGAAGCACTCGGTCCAGGCATGGTTTAACTCCTCCTTAGATCAGAAATTTTCCGCTGTATCTCAGTGCTTTGTGAAAGACTTGAGTGTCGTCTTCAAATAAATCAATGGCAGATGTACGGTAAAAGCCGAGCTCCTTCATAGTCTCATCTACTTCCCGGGCAATCGGCGATAGTTGACCCGGGTTTTTAGCCCAGATGGAAATTTGAAAGGAAACCCGGCTGGACACCGGCGTATCGTCATGATAGTCCTCGTCGATGTTGTTCAACTCAAAATAGGTGATCCGGGGGAACTCTTCGGCATTCGGTGCAACCATGAAGTAGATCCGAGGCCCCCCAAGCAGAGAGATCAACTCCGAATTGTTGTCCAATGCTTGAATGACAGTAGGTTTGAGGTTGATCACAACCCTATCCCCTGCCTCAACTTCTCAGCCATCGCTCTCAGTACGCGATTTCGGGACTCCACAACACTGGGCTCCACAAAGGGCTTTGGAGACATTTTGGAAGTCCCGAACTCCAGAAATTGAGCGTAAAAAGATTCTCTCCCTGGCCCCACTTCAATTACTTTGGCACCTTCTTTCTGTTTAACGCGGCCCATCTGAATGTTGTCCTTAAGGTGAACCCTCCGCTGTTTGTCTGAAGGCCCGGGAGCATTCCGGCTCATCGTTTCCTGGAGCTCTTCCGCTCCTGCCCTCAGAGCGTTGTTTTCTACCCGCGAAGCCCGATTCCCCAGCTGATGGAGCCTTCGCGTCATCTCATCAAAGCCGGAAATTTTCATATCAGCCACCGGCCACCACATCCTTTGCGATGATATGAAGCTCCTGATGCCGACCGGCAATGTCTACTACATGCACAATATTATATTGCTGACCACCATAGGAGATCCGCATGTCCGGGGTGATGCCG
>DATNQC010000341.1:0-11713 GCA_036702885.1 Oculatellaceae cyanobacterium
GAATATGCCAGTGCTTTTTTGATGTCGTACTGCGTGAGGGCAATGGTGGCTGCGATTACGGCAGTCAGTGTGCCGATGATGGCAACAAACGCCATTGCTGCTTCAGAAGCCTGGAAGATGGGATAAGCGCGACCCACGAGATAAACGCCAGCCGCAACCATGGTGGCTGCGTGAATCAATGCGCTGATTGGCGTCGGACCTTCCATAGCATCCGGCAACCAGGTGTGCAGTGGGAGCTGAGCGCTTTTAGCCATCGGCCCCATAAAGAGCAGGATGGCAATCACGGTGAACAGAGCCGGGCCTGTTTGCGCCAGAACCGGACCTGCCATTTCAGGCAATGCGCGGAAAGACAGCAGAGCCATGTCAGGATGTGCGGAAAGGAACTTGGACCACAGCGGGAAGCTGAAAAACAGGAAGCCCAAAATACCGAACAGAAAGCCAAAGTCGCCCACCCGGTTCATCAGGAAGGCTTTCATTGCCGCATTGGCTGCAGAAGGACGGGTGAACCAGAAGCCGATCAGCAGGTAGCTGCTTACACCGACCAGCTCCCAGAAGATATAGATTTGGAAGAGGTTGGTGCTGAGAACCAGTCCTAGCATGGAGAAGTTAAAGAGCGCCAGGTAGCCGAAAAACTTGCAGTAGCCGTCGTCATGCTTCATGTAGCCGTGTGTGTAGATTTGAATGAAAAGACTGATGAAGGTGACGACAAACAGCATCATCACCGACATGCCGTCGAGCAGATAGCCAAGCGACAGGCGGAAGTCACCGGCGGAGAGCCAGACCCAGTTGCGCTCGATGGCCTGCACCGCGCCGTGCTGGTTGAGCAACCAGGGCAGCGCGCCGAACAGCGTGTGCAACAGGCCTAAAAAAGTCGCGAAAATGGTCAGGAACATGCTGACCTCTTTTTTGGCGAATAAGCCTTTTTCGCGACCGAAAGCCCGTCCCAGTACGATCGTTATGAACGCGAGCAACGGGTACAGCGCGACCATCCAAATATTGTTGATGTCGGCAAACCAAAGCATAACGGCTCCAAGCTCCTAGTATTTCAACAGGTCAAAATTCTCAATATCTGCAGTGGCGCGGGCGCGGTAAAGCGCAATTACCATTGCCAGACCCACGCTGGCCTCGGCGGCGGATACCGTCAGGACAAAAATGGCAAATACCTGCCCAAGCAAGCTGTCACCCGGTTGCAGATAGTTGTTGAAAGCAACCAGGTTGATGTTGACGGCGCTCAGCATAAGCTCCACCGCCAGCAAAATACGGACAACGTTGCGGTTGGTTAAGACGCCGGCCAACCCGATCACAAACAGTAAAGTGGCTAAAACCACGTAATGCGACAAACCGATGTGCGTCAAAAATTCAGGCATTTATCGAACTCCCGCAGTTTGATCGGTATTGGAATCCTGGTTTTGCTCTTGGGGCTCACCCAAACGTGCAGCCCGCAGTGCAGCAATTGCTTGCTCCGGCGGGGCGCTTGCCGTATCTACAGGCAAGCGGACTTCTCCCAGGTCCTCGGATTCCGTAAACCGTTTTTTCGCAATAACAATAGCGCCGATCATCGCAGCCAGCAGCAGTATGGATGCCAGCTCAAACGGAATAGCGTACTGGCTGTACAGCAGTTTACCCAGTAAGCCTGTGCTGCCGGAACGTGCCAGCACCTCGGCGGCGGCTATGCTGAAGCTGCTGCTTTTGGGGAGCGCCACTCGGCTGCAGGCCCATAGCAGTAATGCGACTACATACACAGCAATCAGGCGGTTCATCATGCGCATGGGGTGTGCCGCTTTGTTGGGGGCGAACGGTTTATCGCCCGTAAACATAATGGCAAACAGCATGATGATGGTTAAACCGACTGCGTAGATGATGATTTGGGAAATTGCCAGAAAGTCAGCGTTATTCAGCAGGAAAAAGCCTGCAATCGAGAAAAAGACGGCAATCAGGCAAAGCGCCGCATAAATGATGCTGCGGGACAGAATGGCGCCCAGCGCCGCTCCGACCGAGACAAGAGCAAATGCCCAGAATATTACGCTGTCAACCATGAGTGGGTTCCTTGCAATTCAATGCAACTGATAATAAAGCAACGCAGCCCGTCAACATACCGTGGGAATCCTGATTAAGACTTTTGGAGATGCGTGATTCCTTGTTTGAACCGGCACCGCACAGCCTCATTGTCCGTTGCATCTGTTCTCCTTAATTACCCCAGCCACGAGGAGTGGCTGCTGATTCCTATGAAGCTGTCCCGAAATTACTCAACAAGAGGTTCCATCCCGTGCACTAAGCGCCAGTGATCGGATTCTTCCCCGGACAGGGTCAAATCCTTTTTATCCAACACCAACGCCTCGCGGGAGTAGTCGCTGAGCTCAAAATCGGGAAGCATTTTAATGCAGTCCACCGGGCAAACTTCCGTGCAATTGCCGCAGAAGATGCAGCGACCCAGGTCAATCGTGAATCGATCGATGACCGGCTTTTTGTTTGCATCCCGGTGCATTTCAATCTGAATGAGATCGTTGCAGGGACAAACACGGGCGCAGGCCTGACAGCCGACGCACAAATCCGTTCCGTCGGACTTGGTCAGCAAACAAAGCCGACCGTGAAACCGATCGCTGAGATCGGGCATGACTTCCGGATATTCCAGTGTGACCGGGGGACGAAAGTAGTGACTGAGAACTGTCGCCATCCCGCGGGCGATTTCCTTTAAACCGCCCAAGACCCGGTTTTCATTGGTTTCATCGGGACGGGGCTTGACGGGGGTATTTTGCATATTCATCGCTGCGCTAACCTCGCTTCGAGCTTTTTCGTCAGGAGTCGGCTCATCAGGGTAAAGAAGAGGAAGAACACGACACCTGCAATGACCAGGGTAATAATCCAGGCTATCCAATTGCTGGCCGTACTCAGGATCGGCGCTGTCTGCACCAGGGTGATCGGTACGCCACCTTGAGCATAGAGACCTTTGGAGTCGGCAATCAGGTACTTTTCAATGGCAACGACAAAGACATTGACCAAAGAAAGCGGAATCAGGAACTTCCAGCTGAAGCCCATCAACTGATCCGGCTTTAAGCGGGGCAGTGTTGCCCGGATCCACATAGCCAGGAAGATAAAGAAGTAGGTTTTAATCATGAACCAGAACAGCATTTCGCATTGGACAGCGAACTGCAGGAGTCCGGTCAGATTTTCGGCCGGCGCGCCACCAATTTTTTCCATCAGGAAGAAGCCCAATGGCGAATAGTAACCGCCAAAGAAGAATGCGGTGGTGAATGCACTCATTGCAAAGAGGGAGGCATATTCCGCCAGGAAGAAGAGGGCGAATTTCATACCGCCGTATTCGGTGTTGTAACCGCTGACCAATTCGCTTTCGGCTTCGGGAAGGTCAAACGGAATCCGGTTCACCTCAGCCAGAGCTGACGTAAAGAAGATCAGTAAGCTCATCGGGGTGAGCAGGATCGCAAACCAGTTCCAGAAAGGACCTTGTTGCGCTTTGGCGATATCCGCAATGTTCATGGTGCCGGTAAACAGAACAACCGCCAACACGGCCATGACCAAAGGAATCTCATAGCTGATGGCTTGTGCGGCGCTCCGCATACCTCCCAATAGGGAATATTTGTTGTTAGAGCCCCAACCGGCCAACACAATGCCCACCACAGAAATCGCGGAGATGGCAAAGACAAACAGCGCACCGGCAGGCAGCGCAACAGCCAGCAACTTGTCAGTGAAGGGAATCAAACCATAAAAGACGAATGCCGGTAAAAAGAAGACTGCAGGACCGATGATGAACAGGAATTTATCGGCGCCCTTATTAATGATGTCTTCTTTAAAGAGAAGTTTGACCCCATCGGCCAGAGTTTGGAGGAGCCCCCACGGGCCAACGCGGTTGGGACCTTTGCGTTGCGTTAACCAGGCCAGAACTTTCCGCTCCATTAACACCAAAAAGATAACGGCAACCTGGGCTGCAACGGCAATCAACGTGAACGCGATAATGGCCCATAGAACCAATAGCGCACCTTCAGGCAAAACCCAGTCTTGCCCGAACAGTCCACCAATCCACTGGATGAGGCGGGGAAACCAATCGGCATACCAATCAGAACGGCTCATGTTAACGGTCCACCTCCGGCAAAATCACGTCCAGGCTACCAAAAATAGCCATCAAATCTGGATACAAGTTCCCAATCATCAGTTCCGGTAAAACCGATAGATTCGAGAAGGAAGCGCCACGCCACTTGAGGCGATAGGCTTTGGGCGTACCGTCACTGATAAGGTAGCAACCCAACATACCGCGCGGAGATTCGCAAGCGGTAAACACCTCGCCAGCCGGCGGTTTGTAGATCATGAGGTTGATCTTTTGCCCCTGTGTGAGCCAATCCGGATCGATATCCGGGATGCTCTTGGGATCTTCGCCGCGTTCTTTGGCGGCTTTGCGGGCTGCTTCGATTTCGGCCTGTTTGTTCAGGATGTTTTGGGTATCGCCACCCGGAATTTTATCCAAGCACTGTTCGATGATTTTGACGGACTCGCGCATTTCCGCGATACGAATCAGGTAACGGTCATAAACATCACCGTATTTGCCAACCGGTACGTCAAAGTCAATTTCATCGTAGCAACAGTACGGGTTGCTTTTCCGCATATCCATCGGAACACCCGCAGCCCGCACGCTGGGACCGGTGACCCCATACTTCATGCAGGTTTGGAAATCCAGCTTACCAATACCCACCGTCCGATCCAGAATAATGGGGTTTTTGGTGACAATCGCTTCGTACTCGTCAAAGCGATCCGGCAGATTACGGATGACTTTGCGGCATTTCTCGATCCAGCCGACAGGCAGATCCGCATTGACGCCGCCAAAGCGGTAGTAGTTGTACATCATTCGGGCGCCGGTCAGATCCTCAAACAGCTTGAAGATTTCCTCGCGCTCCCGGAATGCGTAAAACATGGGGCTGGTTGCACCCAAGTCCAGCAAGAACGTCCCGAACCACAGCAGGTGCGAGGTAATCCGGTTCAATTCCATCGTGATCATCCGGATGTATTGAACCCGCTTGGGAACTTTGAGCTTGGCAATCGCCTCAATGGACGAGACGTAGACGTAATGATCAAAGAACGAGGAGAGGTACTCAACACGGTCAATGGTCGGCTGATACTGGAAATAAGAGCGGGATTCCGCCATTTTTTCCTTGCTGCGGTGCAAGTAGCCAATGATCGGCTCCATGTCCTTCACGACTTCACCGTTCAGCGTGGTGATCAGACGAAGGACACCGTGGGTACTTGGGTGTTGTGGTCCGATATTGACCACTAAATCTTCCGTTTTAAGGCCTTGCTCTGTAGAAACTCCTGGAATCTGCGTACTCATTCTGTCATCCTTACCGTTCATTCCAGACCAGACGAGGATCATCGACCTTGTAATCCTTCCGGAGCGGGTGGCCCAGCCAGTCGCTCGGCATCAGGATACGGGACAGGTTAGGATGACCGTCATAGTGGATTCCCATCAAGTCGTAGCTTTCACGTTCGTGCCAGTCCGCTGCATTCCAAACGGGCACCAGACTGGGGGAATGGTCGTTTTCCGCCGGAACTTTCAATGCCAGGAACTTGTGGCTCTTGGTGGAAAACAGGTGGTAAACCGATTCGCGACGCTCTTTCCAGTCCACCCCGGTGCAGGAAAGTAACAGATCAAATCCGGCTTCATCCCGCAGGAATGTAGCGCCTTTGATTACATCCGACGGCGCCAGCTCGATCATTTCACAACCTGAGGCATCTTTACCCAGGTGCTTTACCGGGATGCCCGCTTTTTCCAAAGCTTGACCATACTCACCCGCAGGAGGTGGCGGCGGTGGTTCAGCCGCAGGCTTTGCCGCAGATGCCGCCGGAGTGGGAGAAGCTGCCGGCTTTTCAGCTGCAGCGGGTTGCTTCTCGGCGGGGGCCGATGCTTCAGCGGTTTCCTTGTTGGAGGCGTTCCCGCTGTTGTTTTCTTTCTTCTCTTCGCTCATGGCGGTACTTGATATTTCCTCTGACTAACGGTAATTTGCCCTCGGCCTTCAGTTCATCCACAGGATATGCTGATTTTTGAACACCCCAACGGACGAACGTCGCACCTTCCTTGGGCAGTAACACTTCACCAGGGCCGAATTCCACACGAGGCACGTGCAGGGCAGCCCGCTTCTTGCGGTCTACAATGGATTCAGTCCGGATTTTCTTTTGCAGCTGGATCAGCGCATCCAACAATGCTTCCGGTCGCGGCGGGCAGCCTGGGACATACACATCTACCGGAATCAAACGATCCACGCCCCGGACAACAGAGTAGGTGTCGTTCTCGTACATCCCGCCCGTGACGGTGCAGGCGCCCATGGCGATAACATATTTGGGTTCCGGCATTTGCATGTAGAGCTTGACCAGAGCCGGCGCCATCTTGTGGGTGATCGTTCCTGCCGTGATGATCAAGTCCGCCTGACGGGGAGTGGCCCGAAATACTTCAGACCCGAAGCGGGAAATGTCGAAATTCGACACACTGGTGGACATCATTTCGATGCCGCAGCAGGATGTTGCGAAGGTCATGGGCCATACAGAGTTAGAGCGAGCCCAATTATAAACGGTGTCAATGGTGGTGACCAGGATGCCGGAGCTTTCCAGCATATCCTGAATTCCTTCAACCACTTTTTCTGTTAGGGACATTTGCAAAAAGCCTCCGCTGGATTGAGTACCCTGCTACTGCCACTTGAGCGCGCCGCGCCGCCAAGCGTACACCAGGCCGATAACCAGAATGCCGATGAAGAGGAGCATTTCTAAAATGGGGAACAGCCCTAAAGAACGGACCAGATCATCAAAAGAGACTGCCCAGGGGAATAGAAACACCGTCTCGATATCGAAGAGGATAAAGAGCAGGGCATACATATAGAACTTCACATCGAATTGGACGTGTGAATCACCAAAAGGTGTCATCCCTGACTCGTAAGTCGTGTATTTCAGCGCCGATGGGTATTTAATCTGAACCACTTCGGACAATGCCATCAGCAGGAACGGTGTTAATCCTGCAAAAAGCAAGAATAACAGCAACAATTGGTATCCGGTTAAGAACATGGTTCCGCCTTCATTAATTTCTTAAATCTGCCTTGCTTGAAGCCTGCCTGACATTAACGTTTTTCTTTCCGTTCACTCGCTTTTCCGACATGCTCGTAAAGCGTTTCACTCAAACTGTTCGGGCTGTTTTGGTTATGGTTTTGGCGTTCCGGGAATGATTGATCGCGTTGGGGATCCCGGCTTTAATGTTGCCTGCCGGAAAAGGACTGCAATAAACACCTGAGACCCAGTATGATTAAAAAATAAAATAAATGGCGAATCAGGTCAAACGTTTTGCCGAATCCAGACGAATGGCCCGGACAATTCAAATGATGATGCTTGCTTCTCGAAATCGTACCCTATCTGTGCTTTACCTCACCGTAACTATCCTGATTGGAGCGCTATCGGCCTTCGGTGCATGCGGGGAAGCGGCCGTAGACCCTATTCTTGAGAAGGCAAATGCGCTATTGCGTGCCGGTCAGGCGGAATCTGCCCATGCGGTTTATGTGGAATACCTCCGAAAGCATCCAAACGCGCTCCCGGCGCAACTCGCGTTGGCGGAAATCGCTTATCGCCGCTTTGATTTTGATAAAGCGCGTCGGATTCTGGAGCATACGCTGGCAAAACATCCGGACTCTCCGGAAGCGGCTGCCTCTTTGGGACGGCTGTATCAGTTATGGGCGAATAGTCCGGCGGGCACGCCGGCGGATAATGCCAAGGATTACCTGGCGCTGGCGCATGAACTGCTGACGCAGGCTGTTACGTTGGGGCCGAATAACCCGCTGGCGTTGACTTATATGGCGGAGTGGCAGGTTCAGCAGAATCAACTGCCGCTGGCAGAGCAAAATCTACAAAAAGTGCTCCAGATGAACCCAGCCTTTGTTCCGGCATTGCAGGCTCAGGTTCGGCTTTACATGAAGGGAAATGACATGCGACGCGCAAAGGATGCCGCATTGCATGCCATTGAGATTGATCCTGAAAACAGCATGAGCTACTTCCTGACCGCTCAGTTGCTTGCATTGGCGCAGCGGCCTGCGGAAGCGGTCAGGTATGCGGAAAAATCCGAGCAGTTTGATTACGGCAAATCGCCTGAGCGGGACTATTTCCTGGCGGAGCAGTATGAAACGCTGGGGCAGCTGGATCAGGCGGTGCAGTATTACCGTAATTTGACGGTGTACACACCCAAGCAGGCCAACATCTGGATGAAGCTGGGTGACTTACTGGAAGCGCAGAACCGTTCGGATGACAGTCTGACGGCGTATCGGAAGGCGCTGCAATTGGAACCTGGCATTTTGACGTCTCTATATGTCCAGGCGCGAGAAGCGACCCGTCAGGAGAAAATTCAGCCTGCACTCCGGCAATGGCGTAAACTGCTTGCCATTCGGCCGGATGATGCGGCAACGCTGAATGAAGCATGGAGCGCAATGGCAAGCCTGCATTTTCTGCACCGTTTTTTGCATCCGGAGACGGCAAGTCCGCAGCTGTCAAAAGATATGCATTTGTTGGCAAAAACTCCTTATGACAAAGCTAATCCGGTTCGCTTGTTGGATCAGGTGAAGCTGGTTTGGGCGAGTCAAGGGATGACAGAGGCGGTTCAGCAGCAACTCAAACAATTGGCCGCTTCATCAGAACCAGCTGTGGCAGGCGAAGCCGCTTTTCTGCTAGGCGATTACGCCAAAAGTCGTGAATATCTGGAAGCGGTCGATGGTTTATCGGTAGAAGAATACACATTTTGGGCGGATCGTCTCTTGTTGGAGCAAGCGTTGAACTTTGCTCAGGTCTTTTATCAGCGTGCTTATGAATTGAGTCGCGCTCCAGATCTGCAAGCCGCCATGAAGCGCGTGCAGGCCAAGCAGGCTTTGGCGACCAAGCGTCTTAATGAAGGCAATGTGCTGTTTCAGGCAAAGAATTATACCGAAGCGGCGAGTAAATATCGTGAAGCGACCCGGATTTACCCGGAATGGGATAATGCCTACCTGAGGCTTGGGGATACGTATGAACAACTCAAGCAATGGGCAGACGCCAAGAAAGCATACGATCAAGCCATTGCGCTGTCTCCCAGTCTGATGGACTCCAAAGGCTTTGCTAAAAACTACCAACGGCTTGCTAAGCGGGCAAGCCGAAAATAAATAGCGTCATCGAACTTCCCAGATGGTTGAAGCGTTTGACTATGCGTGTAATTCGTGTCTTGGCTCAGGCGCTAATGCTTGCTGGGTGCCTTGGCAGGTTTTTTCTCTTCTGGAGAGGCGACTGACTTTGGAATCAGGATTTTTTCCGTTCCGTCCTTTTCGCGAATGATGACCCGGACAGGGCCATCCTTGGGCGTGTTGGGGAGCACCGCCTCGACTTTTTTGTCCGCACTGGGCGAGGACTCCATATGACTCATGAGCGTTTGCTCTTTCAGGTATTGCAAACGCGGATTGACCAAAGCGCTGACTTTTTGCGTGTAGATGACAATGTCCACGCGGCGGTTTTTGGCTCTGCCTTCCGGCGTGGCATTGCTGGCAAGCGGCTGACTATCGCCATACCCAACAGCAACCAGGGCTTGCGGGTTGTAGTCATGCCGGGAAATGAAATATCGGACGACACTGCTTGCCCGGGCGCAGGAAAGCTCCCAGTTGGAGGGGAAGATGGCCGTGGAGATGCCCAAGCTATCCGTGTGTCCTTCCACATGGATCATATTGCCGGATGAAAACTTCTTCAGGCGTTCCGCCACTTTATCCAGAAAGCGGAACGCTTCTGGCGTGAGGGCTGCGCCGCCTGGCGGGAACAAAAGGCGGCTATCGAAGCTGACCCGGATCCCACGTTCCTGAATGGAGGCTTCAATGGGGCGGATGGGGAGTTCTGCAGATTCCCCTTCTCCTTTGCCAGCAGTTTGACCTTGCTTCCCTTTTTCTGACGCCAAATGCTGGTTGAATGTCTCAATTTCCCGGTTGAGCTCCTGTAAGTCCCGGCGCAGTTCGTACGACATGTGTTTCAGTGATTTGATTTCGCCGGGCCGGTAGGTCATGCTTTCGAATTTTCCAAGGATGCCAGGGCCAGCGCCTTTTTCGGTGCTCAGTGGGTCTGGATTTCGACTGGGTGGATTTTTCCCTTGCAGAATGCTTTGAATGCCGTTCATGATGCTTTGTTGTTCAAAGCCTTCACGAATGGCCTCGCTAATATCCTTGAGCTTGGAAACGTCGGTCTGGGCCATGGCATAGAGTGCTGTAAATGTGGCGAACAGCAAGGTAATGAAATCGGCGTAGGAGACTAGCCATCGTTCCAGGTTCTCGTGTTCGGGATGCTTCGCCTTTTTGCCCATGGATGGCTTAGCCCTCTTCTTTGGGGGCGTGCGTGTGCTCCGGCATGAACACTTTCAGTTTTTCGCTGATGAAATTGGGACTTTCGCCTGCCTGAATGGATAGAATGCCTTCAATCATCATTTCCCGGGTCATGATGGTTGTTCGGGATTTCCCCTTCAGCTTGCCACCCATGGGGATGAACAGCAGGTTAGCCGCACCTACCCCGTATACGGTTGCCACGAATGCAACGGCAATCCCGCTACCAAGTTTTTCCGGGTCGTTGAGGTTTTGCATCACGTGAATCAACCCAAGAACCGCGCCGATAATCCCGATGGTCGGTGCAAAACCGCCAGCACCTTCCCAGACCTTGCTGGCATGGTTGATTTCTTCCTCAAAAAAGCCCAGTTCTGTTTCGAGAAGCTCCCTTAGAAGCTGCGGATCGGTTCCGTCCGTCATGAGTTCCAGTCCTTTTTTCAGGAACGGGTCTTCAATGGCTGCAATATCGCTTTGAAGGGCCAAAATCCCTTCTTTGCGGGCTTTGAGGGCAAGGCCCACTAGCAGTTCCGCTACTTCTGCGGGTTTTTCCTTAACGCCGAAGAAAATAACCGGTAAGCCTTTGATTGCATTCATGAGGTCGTGTTGGGTGGACTGCAGCAGAATGGCTCCCGTTAAGCCACCGAATACGATAATGAATGCGGTTGGCTGGATAACTGCCGTTATTGGGAGCCCCTCCAGGAGGGCTCCTCCGAAAACTGCTGCAACGCCGAGCAATATGCCAATGAGGGATGTGATATCCAAGGCTGAAAGTCCAGTTGCGCTCCACTCACCATTGAACAATCAGAGACTGTTCCCATCCCATTATGCCTGTCCCTCACCTTCCACAGATCCCCTAATCAGTGGAGATCTGGATGCTGTTAGTACAGCCAGTTTTCCAGCGCCTTGCGGAGCTTGCGAGAGAACCTTCCGGTTTCCAGGCAGCGATCACAGCGTCCGCAAGGGGAGATATTCAACGCTGGCCCGCCTTTCAAAAAGCTGGCCGCGCTCTGGATGCGGCAGGTTTCATCCATGATCCATTTCCGGTAGTGGCCAAGCGCGCGTAGCTTTTCAGATTCATCCCCTTGTGCATATTGAGGGTTGGCGCGTTTGACCGCAGCGGTGAAGTCTTCCCGGGTGTGATAGATCCGGCATTGCACGGGACGAATATTCGGAGGCCGTTTTTCGGCAGGTTGCCGGAAAATCTGCATGAACAGCCCCTCCAGGCTGGGAGGTGGCGTCCAGAAGACCAGTTTGGGTGCTGCACCTTCGGCGGGACGCCAGGCCCTTAATTCCACACCGCCATTGACCACGATGGCGTTTGGCTGGGTGGCTGCCCATTCAAAGACTTCAGCCTGCTC
>DATNQC010000347.1:0-2468 GCA_036702885.1 Oculatellaceae cyanobacterium
ACCGGGACGCGCTCGGAACAGATGCACCACTACTTGGGCGGCGTCACTGGCAACGCCTGGCAGGATCGCATTCCTTCCCACCTCAAAAACAACCGCATCTATGCATTTTTCTATGAGTTCAGAGATTTCGTAAAACGCGGCAACTTCAATTGGGGAGATGTCCGCCTGTTCAACGTGGCTGAAAAGCACCGCAACGACTTTTTAAAGCATGGCCGCTTCGTGGTTGGGCGTAATATCCGCTCCATGTTGGAGCCTCAAACGCCACCCCCCACGCCAACAATGCCTTTAGCCATGACTCAAGCGCTCTCGCCGTCGATTGGCCTTGCGAAATCCGCTTCAATCTGAATGCTTTCTCCCCGGAAACAGGCGGCAATAATCTGCTGAACCTGTTCAATATCCGGCGCCTCGCATCTTTCAAGGCATTGCTCCTCATAACGCCGCACCAGGCGAATGGGCGTATACAGTTCCCGCGCAATCAAGGCTTTGTCAGCATCGGAAAGAGAATACAGTTTATTGAATCCCTTGTGCAGAGAGGTTTCCTGGTCGTACCAGCGACGCATCTGCTTGGATTTGGCAAGCCCCAGCATCTTTCTGGAATCCAGTTGGGCGTAAAATTCGTGTCCTCGAACCTGGATAACCCGATCACTGAAGCGTTCCAGCAATAAGCCAAACAGGCTTTGACTCTGAGAACTCAACATTTCCAATGTCTGGATCATCTCGCTAAGTACGGCATCCACGTCGTACCAGCGCCGGAAATACCCAACGGGCGTCATTTTTAACTCCAAACTACTGTGTCAATCGGTGCGAATGAGGAAACTACCCAAGAGATAACAACCCACTTAAGCATATAGTTATTATACTATATTACGGCTGTGCTTGCGTTATACTTAAGCACTATTTTGCAATGGTTGTTTTATTAGCCCAACTCTACAATCGTTTTACCATCGCCGCCTTGTGTGGCCTGAGCAGGGTAAAACCGTTTTACATAAGCGGAATCTGCAAGATAACGGCGGATTTCTTTTTTCAAGGCGCCGGTTCCAAGCCCATGAATCACAGCAACCGCCTGGTACCCGGATAATACCGCCTCATCCAGGAATTTTTCCACGGCAGACACTGCTTCATCAGCCCGTTGACCACGGACATCACAACTCAGGGTGGGATCGAGTGGCTCTTCCAGCACGGAATCCCCTTCATGCACCTTCTTAGGTCGATCCAAAGCTTTGCTTTTTGGCTGTTGAGCGCGCTTTTTAGCGGGTTGATGCGGCTTTTGCAGATCTGCAATCGGCACGGTGACCTTCAAAATACCGGACTGCATGACGACTTCCCCGGCAGAAGCATCAATGGACAGGATTTCTCCGGTCAATTCCAATTGCCGGCTGGTTACAATATCCCCGACCTTAAGATCGGCCGCCTTCAACTTGGAGATTTCTCCCAGGCCTTCCCCGGCTTCGCTGAAAATCGCATCCGCTCGACCGCTTGCGCGTTGCAATTTCCGCCCCACGCGCTCCAGATCGCGCACGTTTTTCTCTGCGGAGGCCTGTTGCAGTTCTTTTCGGATAAAGCGCACCTGGTTTTCCAGGTCATGCAGGCGTCCTTTCAGGCTATGCCGAAACTGCTTCAGCGCCTGCCGCTTGTCATCCTCCAGCTTTTGACGTTCCATTTCCACCTTGGCGTACATTTCCTCCGCCGCCAGCCGGAACGCCCGGGCTTTTTGCAATTCATCTTCCAATTCACGGTTCTTTTGCTCGAATTCCTGCAATAGTTCCGCGGACTCCCGCACCGGCGCACTCAAGGAGGCACGCGCCTTTTGAATCACCGATTCCTTCAAACCCAGCTTCTGGGCGATGGTAATCGCGTTACTGGCCCCAGGCACGCTCAACAGCAGGCGATAGGTCGGGCTGAGCGTTTCCAGATCAAACTCCACGCTGGCGTTCATGTAACCCGGATGCCGGTGCGCATCCATTTTCAGCTCGCCCAGGTGTGTGGTCACAATGGTCAAAGCGCCCTTGTTGTAGAGTTCATCCAGGATGGCCTTAGAAAGGGCTGCTCCTTCGGTCGGATCGGTTCCCGCCGTAATCTCGTCAATCAAAACCAAGCCCTTGGAAAGCTCCGTTTCATCCGCCACAAAGGACTTGAGTTGTTCAATATGCGCGGAAAACGTAGATAGGCTTTGCGCAATGCTTTGCTGATCGCCAATATCAACCAGCACCGGGTCAAAGACCGACATGGCCGAATTTTCCGCCACCGGCAAATGCAAGCCGGCACGCAGCATCACCGCAAACAAACCAACCATCTTCAGCAGAACCGTCTTACCGCCCGTGTTGGGACCAGTCACCACCAGCGTCCGAACGCCATCCTGCCCCAGCATGATGTCATTGGCCACCACAGTGGACAGATCTTCACGACTTTTTAGCAGCAGGAGCGGATGCCGGGCCCGCTTTAAAGCCAGGCTCTGGGCATCCGTCACC
>DATNQC010000357.1:0-6699 GCA_036702885.1 Oculatellaceae cyanobacterium
GATTCAGGCTGCTCCAATTGATATCTCTTGCCAACGCGGGCAGCGGACAACTGAAAGCCAATAAAGCGGAGACAAAGGCAGTGGATGAAAACACAAAAGACCAGTTCAAAAACGGGATTTTCATCATTATTGGTGGTGACACTAAATTCACAATCTTGTAGCCCTTGTTATTATCCTATCGCATTTACCGACCCAAAAGCTGTGAAAGATCCAGCTCCTGTTCCTCCAAAGCCTGGAACAGATATTCTTCCGAAGAGGGCGTGACACGACCCGGCGTGACCACCTGACTCTCCTGGCCGGAAACCAACCACCGATCATCCTGCGTCACCTCCTGAACAGGAGGCGCGAAATGATAAGAAGCCTGTATCAAACCACTCCCCGGCGCCGCCAGAGGAACGGAAGCCAGTCGCACCTGATCACGATGCATGGCCAGTTCAAAATCATTGCCACTGTGCAACCCAGGAATGGACAGTAACACCAGCACGGCCGCCGCCGCCGAAGGAATGGCCACCCGACGCAAAAGCGCCCTCGCCGTGGAACGCGGACGCAGCGGGAAAGACAGAACTTTACCGGATTCTGTCTGTTCGGACGCTTCCAGCAGTTTTTCCTGGATAGATTGCCAAAAATCACCGGGAGCTTGCGCTTCCAGCTTCTCGGCCAAAAAGCGAATTGCATCCGACAAGCGGTTAAAGTCGGACAAGCATTTTTTCAGGGAATCATCCTGCTCCAGTAGACGATTCAATTCGATAATTTCCTTGGGCGATAACGCCTGATCCACAAAGGCGGAAATCATCTCAACGGCAGCCGGCACCGGCTCAGCCTCGCCGGTTTCTTCCCGGAATGCCGCCATGACCTGCTCCGTTACGTCCACATCACACGCTTCTTCCAGACGATAGCCAAAACGTCGAACCGCTTCAGAAACCATACCTACATCCGCCAGCATGCGGTTGGCCTGGTCATTGTGCAGCAATTGCGCCTCAAACGAAGCGCGAGCCGGATCGTCCGAATCCAGCTCACCATCGTAATATGCAGAAATAAATTCAAAGTCATAGTCAGCCTTGGGTGCAGCGCTATCCGCCGCCAACTGACTGGCAATGTTTTTCCAAATCGCATCACTCACCTTGGAGAATTGCAGATTTCCCTCCGGCTGAAGCGTCCGATGCAGCAAACCTTTCGTTTCCTGCAACTTTATCAGCTCCGCCTGAATCTCAGGCTGTTCGAGCATGAGTTCCACTTCTACCAATTGATCAGGGTTCAGCGCCCCATCCAGGTATTGGGAGAGAAGCAACCGAAGCTCATCCAAAGAATAACGGGGATTCTCCTGCATCAGGTGAAGATCCTGTCAAATATGGCTCTCATTCTTAACCAGTGACTGAAACGTCTGTGACTTCGCCGAGCGACATGGCTTGTCCAGGTTTGGGACCATTGTCGTTTTGTCACAATTCCTTGAGGTAGGGTTCCAACACCTCTTGGAGTTTTAAGCGGGCTCTCGCCAGCCGGGATTTGACTGTACCGATATTCGTCTCTGTGAGGCTGGCGATTTCTTCATAGCTCAGCCCCTGTATTTCACGTAAGACGATAATGGTTCGGAACTGTTCCGGTAAATTACGGATTGCTTGCTGAATTTTTTGATCCAGCTCCGAGTTCAAAGCAATTTTGTCCGGCCGCTCGCTGGAGTCAGGAATATCCCGGGCCGGGGCCTGCTCATCCTCATCGTTGTAGAGCGGCTCATCCAGGGAAATTGTTTTCAACTGCCGGGGGACTTTGCGCAGCTCATCATAAAACAGGTTAGTGATAATCCGGTTGAGCCAATACTTGAACGTTTTGGGATTACGCAGCGACTTGATGGAACGACACATCCTCAGCAGGACTTCCTGGGTGAGGTCATGAATATCGTTCCGCTCAGGCGACAATTGATACAGCGTAATATACACCAGCTTCTGGTGACGCGCGACAAGCTCCTCCAGGGCGTTCATCTGGCCGGATTGTGCAAGCAGCACCAATTCCTCCGTCGATAGAGCCTTGACATCCTCTTTGGTTTGACTTCTTGGAGCCATTGCCGTGCGCTTCCGTATCCCCTTTTGGACAATAGGGATATTTTAACATAACGGCAAGCCTCTAAAATGGTCGAAAAGAGGAGCTAAACCCTGCATTTCCGCCTCTCCTATCGGCAAAACATGCGCAAAAAAACGATAGCAAGGTTACAACGGCCTTTTAAGCTCCCGTTGGAAGCATTCCCGCACAATCAGCATTTCCTGCCTGTCCTCAATATCGTAAAAGCTGCAGGCAGTGGCATACAGGTCATCGTGTCTCCGACGAATCCGATTTTCAACAGACAAAACCACCTTGCCCTTTAACTTCAGCAATTCTTGCCCATCATTCACGTGGAAGCGCAACTGGAGGCACTCACCGGAACTAAATCGCCTGGGAGAAGTAAAGCGCATACCGCCCCCGCTCAGGTCTTCCGTAAAAGCCGGCAGGGATAACCAGCGTGTTCCGGCTTCAAACTCCACTTCCACCGGTATCACCATTGGAATGCGGACGTGCCGGCGCCGCTGCATGACTTCAATATTAGGATTTTCCGGTACTTTCAGCCAAAAAGCGCTTGCCGGATTACCCTGTCTGGAATGAACAATCGGGTAAAAAATAAAAGGCGCCGGATGTGCTTCCACAATCGCGCCCACAATCACTCCTTCCTGCATACGGATGGCTATCTGCTCGGCCTCAGGCCCAATAGGCGGCGCGACCTTGAAAAAAGGGAAATCCGCATCCTGAATACAACTATGGTAGTGGAACTCCAACGTGTCATCCTGGGCATCCCACACGGTCAACTGTATTTTTTGGTTCGCAACCAGCGCTTTCTGCAAATCAGTCAGCATCCGACGTCGCCGATTCTGCCTATCTCACTCTCAACCGGAATTAGCACGCTTATATAGTCCCATTATACTAAGCCGAACACCAAAAGCACTAAGCCGATTATAGAAGAGACAGCTCTCTAAAGGACGAGAAACAAACCATACTTAACACACGAGCAGGAGCTTGAAGAATGGTTCGCCTTTTTTCTGGAAACTGGAATTCTTGTTCTTGTTTCGCGAGTGATGGTTTACGGTTCAGGCTGTGTTAACACCGGCTGAGCCTGAGCTGGAGTTCCCGTTTTTTGCGCAGAAACGCGACGGATATAAGTACGCAACGCTTCCCGAATCAATTCGCTACGGGAACGCTGTTCTTTTTCCGCAACTTCATCAATGCGTTTCAGAAACTCGTCTTTCATTGAGATGAGGACCCGGGCCATGAATTACCCTCCCTTGTGGCGCATACAAACAGAAGAGAGTTTATATATTAACATATTATAACAAATATACTAACTAGGCTTTTCAGGCTCAAAATTGCCCTGGGAGCCGAAATAAGACAGAAAAAATCTCTATCTTTTTCAACTATTATACCGTTTAGATTCCTCCTTGACTCATTGTCGTCAAATCTTTGCAAAAGCGGAATTATCTTCCGCTAATTATGATTCAGCCTTTGTTTTATGCATAACAACTACTGTCTCAAGGCATTTAGACTTCTCTAGAAGCTCTTTTCAGCACCATTTTGCATCTTGGGAGACAAAAGACTCCACTTATAAAGTGACGGATTCACATTGGTCCTGCTTTTACAAGTTTTTTTCCTGCGTCAGGGGGAATAAGTCGCAATAATCACTCAAAAAACTTGTGTTAAACAGCTTTATTCGGCTCATTACAAACAAAAGGTCCCTTGGTAACCAAGGGACCTTTTAATGGTAAGGCTATTGACTATACCAGCAACGGTACCAGCAACAGCGCAACAATGTTCAGAATTTTAATCACCGGGTTAATGGCCGGGCCTGCCGTATCTTTATACGGATCGCCCACCGTATCGCCCGTAACGGCTGCCTGATGCGCCAGGGAGCCTTTACCGCCAAAGTGGCCGTCTTCGATGTGCTTTTTGGCGTTATCCCAGGCGCCGCCGCCAGAGGTCATGGAGATGGCGACAAACAGACCGGTGACGATGCTACCCACCAACACACCGCCAATCATTTTGATGGCAGCGTAGTTTTGGACCGCATTCGGAATCAGGAAGGTGCCAATCGCCCACATGAGGACCGGAACCAGCACCGGCAGCAATGCAGGCACCATCATTTGCCGCAATGCGCTCTTGGTTACGATATCCACGCAGGATGCGTAATCCGGCTTGGACGTACCTTCCATAATGCCTTTGTTCTCTTTGAACTGGCGACGCACTTCATGCACCACCTCACCGGCAGCCGCACCAACGGCTTCCATCGCCATCGAGCCAAAGACGTAAGGAATCAGACCACCGACGAACAGACCGATGATGATGTAGGGATCACCCAGGGAGAACAGGGCGTTCAACTGCGCCATGTCACCCAGCAGGGCATTGCCTTTTTCCAGAGCAGCGGCGCTCAAGTCCTGAATGTAGGACGAGAACAACACAATGGCGGCCAAACCGGCAGAGCCAATGGCGTACCCTTTGGTGACCGCTTTAGTGGTGTTACCCACGGCGTCCAGCGGATCCGTAATGGCGCGGACTTTGTCATCCATTTCAGCCATTTCAGCAATACCGCCTGCGTTATCGGTAATCGGCCCGAAGGCATCCAGGGCCACGATAATACCAGCCATGGACAACATTGCCACGGCCGCAATGGAGATACCATACAGGCCGCCCAGGAAGTAAGCCGCCAGGATACCCAGCGAAATCACGACGACAGGGGCTGCGGTAGCCTGCATACCAACTGCCAGACCAGCAATGATGTTGGTTGCATGACCGGATTCAGAAGCAGAAGCAACCTTCCGCACCGGAGAGAACGATGTGGAAGTGTAGTAATCGGTAATCCAGACCATGGCCAGCGTCACCACAATACCGGTCAGGGCGGAACCCACCAGCCCGGTTTTGGTAATCACAGTCTCGCCAAAGGCAAAACCGTTCGGGAAGAACAATTCCGTTGCGGCAACGATCAAGAGGGATACCAGGAAGATCGAGGTGTATAAGCCCTTATACAAGGCTTTCATGGGGCTGTTATCGCCACCCACCTTCACAAAGAAGGTCCCGATAATGGACGCCACAATGGAAAGACCACCCAGGACCAGGGGATACAGAATGGCGTTCTTATCGTGGTTGAACAGCAGGTTACCCAGGAACATTGCGGCAACCGTGGTGACTGCGTATGTTTCAAACAGGTCAGCCGCCATACCGGCGCAGTCGCCGACGTTGTCACCCACGTTGTCGGCAATAACCGCCGGGTTCCGGGGATCATCTTCAGGAATGCCTGCTTCCACCTTACCGACCAGGTCAGCGCCCACGTCTGCCGCTTTGGTGTAGATACCACCGCCCAGACGGGCGAATACGCTAATCAAGCTGGAACCGAAGGCCAGACCAACAATGGAAGGAAACAGGGTTGCATCCTGGGCAAAGTAGTAAAAGCCAGCCACACCGAGCAGGGCCAAACCGACTACCAACAGCCCGGTCACGGCACCACCCTTGAAAGCGACATCCATCGCAGCCGGCATGCCTTTTTGAGCGGCTTCCGCAGTACGCACGTTCGCGTTAACCGAAACGAACATACCAATATAGCCTGCCAAACCACTCAGGATGGCGCCGAGCAGGAAGCCGACCGAAACAAACGTCGCATACTGAGTTCCCTTAAGGGAAGAGAAAAGCGCAAACAGAATAATCGTCAGCACCACGGCCGCCATGGCAATGGTCTTATACTGACGGTTCATATAGGCTTTCGCGCCCTCCTGAATTGCATTGGCAATCGCCTGCATTTTTTCAGTGCCCGCGCTGAGCTTGAGAATCCAGCTGCGGGTGACGAGGCCATAGAGGATCGCCAGCAACCCGCAAGCAACGGGAAAGAGAATATAGGGGTCCATGAGATCGGCTGTCTCCCTTTCAATACAGATGGTGAATAACTTTGCGAGAGGGGATAACTGTTACAACCTTCGCAAATCGTACAAAGTCAATATTGGCAGTAAGGTACTCCAAAAGATGGCGCTTTGGAAGGTTATGTGTATGAACCGGCCATAACCTTAACAAACCGTATCCGGTCTGTGCGCGACAATGCGTGGAATCCTACCTGACAATTTGGATTTGAACGAGTTGTCTGCCTGCCCAGTCACCGAACCCGCGCATGCAGCCCCAAATGGCTAACTCCCAGGCATCAGGCTCGGATGATAAGCAGGAGGTTTATTGTATATAAAACTCGTTTATTCCGCAATGCGTTATAACAGTCAAGATCACCTAACACTGCCGATCTTCGTAGATGACACACTAATCGGATCACACAAGAGGGAAGAACGCTGAAACCAACAGCACAACCAATTTTTCACCAACATTTGGCAGATTAATTAAAATCCGTCGGGCGATCGGGATCTCGATAATGCTCAAATAGCAAGGCAATCTGCTCTTTCGTAACGCGGTGCGGAGACAATTCCGGCAATTCATCCAAAGCAAAAAAGCCCACGCTTAGGGATTCCAGACCGCTTTCCGCTTTCCCTCCAATGACTTCACACCGGAAAAACAGCTTGTAAATGTGGTAGGCAGAAACCGGATGCGGAAAAAACTTTTTGTCCAACAAGGCCAGCAACTTGACCGGTTTCACCAGCAGACCGGCCTCTTCCTGAATTTCCTTGACCACCACTTCCGCAGGACTCAGGCCAATAT
>DATNQC010000436.1:0-2322 GCA_036702885.1 Oculatellaceae cyanobacterium
GCATTGGTCTGCCCAGAAGGCAAAGACCCTGCGGAAAAATACGAAGAATCCCTGGAGCAAGCCGAATTAGCGGATGATCTGGGCTTTCACGGGCTTTGGCTGTCGGAAAACCACTTTTCTTCCAGGGCTGCTCTGCCGGAGTTTCAGGGAGAAATCGGGATTACCCCCAAGCCCCTGCTGTTCGGCATTCAGGTGGCGGAAAATACACGCCGCATCCGTATTGGAACCGCGGTCCGGAACCTGGTATTCAGCAATCCTATCCATGTGGCGGAAGAAGCGCTGGTGTTCGATCTGCTTTCCAAAGGACGTCTGGATTTAGGCGTAGGCTCCGGGTATCGCCCCTGGGAGTTTGCGGGCTTCCGGATCAATCCCTCGGAAGCCAAGGCCCGTTTTCTGGAAGCGCTGGAAATTCTGGATAAAGGCTTGCGGGGAGAAAGCATTCAGTTTCAAGGCCAGTACTATGATATTCCCGATGTGACGCTGGTGCCAAAGCCCTATTACAACAAGCCCAGATTCCCGATTTATCTGGCAACCGGCGATGCTGAACTCATCAAGCTCGCAGCGAAAAAAGACTATGGCGTCATGTCCTTTTCCACCTCCACCGGCCAACATTTAACCGAACTCTATGAAACCTACCGGCAAATCGCTGAGCCGCTTGGGCATAGCGTTGCACGGGAACGCTTCCCGGTGACGCGGCAGATTTATATCCATGAGAACCCCGCCATGGTGCAGGAGTACGCCGAACGCAACCTGCCGCATTACCGGGCCGCCCTGGGAGACTTTAAAGCCTGCCCCCCGCTGGAGGAGTTAAAAAAGCTGTACATCATCGGCACACCGGAACAATGCGTCGAGCAGCTTCGCACCCTTCGCGACGAGATGGGCTGCACCCATGTTATCCTGTGGTTCAACTTTGGCTGGCTTACGCACCAGGAAGTGACAGAACAAATGTTATTGTTCGCACGCGACGTCATGCCCCACTTCATGGGCAAAGCAACTACTCCCAAACCGTCACTGGCGGGGGTGCAATGACAACATCACTCCCCTGGGCGCCATTAGTCAGCAGCATCCGGTCCGGCCGCCCAGAAACAACGCTATACGGGATTTTATGCGCCGATGGGCTTGAAAACCGCCAGGTCGGCGACATTCATGCGCCTTTGTGGGCACGCTCCCTTTTGAAGCCCTGGCAGTTGATGGTGGTTTATCCAGTATTAAAAGCCACCTATCCACAATTAACGGATGCTCACTATGCCCTGATGCTAGCCTCCCAACAGGGAGACATTGAACAGATCGAACGGTTACAGGAGATCCTACGGCTCGGTGGTTTTTCGGAAGCGCACTTGCATTGCCCGGCTTGCACGCCCCTGTTGGACCGCAATGCCGCCCACCTGCCGGATCGTTCTCCGCTCAACCATCCCTGTAGTGGAAAGCATTTGGCCTATCTGCTCGCGCTTCAGGCTCAGGGCAACGCGTTGACAGATTATCTTTCGCCCGAATTACAGCCATATCAGCTTACCCGGCAGTTGTTGGGCTATCTGCTTGAACGGGATTTTATACAAGCCCCTGAAACCAAAGACGGCTGCGGCATGCCGAATATGGCGCTTAACGCCGCCGAGCTCGCGCGTCTGTATCGGTGGCTGGCGTATGGTTTGCCGAGCCATTTGCTGGAGCAAGCCCCAGAAGCATTACGCCCGTTATTATCCGTATGGCCTGACATTGCCCGGATCATGCACACGCATCCCAGACTGGTGGGTGGTAAAGGGCGGCTGGATACTCGACTCATGCAGGGGGAGTGGCTGAGGAAGCCATCGGTTCGGGTAATTACCAAGGAAGGCGCGGAAGGCTTGCTAGGTGTGGGCCTCTCTCCCTGTGAGGCATTCCCGGAAGGGCTTGGGATTCTGCTCAAACTCTCATCCGGCTATGAGCTACGCCATCTGGAAACCATTATCTTTGGTCTGTTCAAGGAGTTGGGCTTGGTGACGCCCCGGCCACGGGCCATAGAGTCGGAAGTCTGCCTGCAGTTTTATTTTGGTCAACGCTCGCGTCAGGAAGATGCTCATGAAGCCTTTTCACATCATTGATATTTCCCAACCCGTAAATAGTAAAACAGCCTGCTTTCCTGGGGATGTTCCTTTTTCACGCAATATCACGGTTAACTATGAAACGTCCGGCGTCATGAATCTTACCGCCTTTACGATGAGCCCCCATGTAGGCACCCATGCGGACGCGCCGCTTCACGTCCGCGGCAGCATGGCAGACGATACCGAAACCGCCGGCAATTTACCGCTGGAACCTTTTATGGGTCCGGCTGCCGTGATTGATATC
>DATNQC010000358.1:0-2461 GCA_036702885.1 Oculatellaceae cyanobacterium
GGTCCCGTGTTGGCTGGGCCACCGGCTGTTGGCGTGTGGACGCGCCGGGTGGCGAGCACTTTTCGGGTGTAGGTTTTAATATGCTGGTTGGTGAGCGTGTCGTCTCCCGCAAATTCTTTGTTGATAAAGCTGCCCAGAGAAGATAATTCGGCGACGAGATCGTCGTAACTGAGTGCTTTGGTTTGATCTTCGCGTTTGAGAACCTCGAAAAATTCACCAAGCACTGTTTCGCTTGCGCTCAGGTTGTAGAAGTTCAGAACCTGTTGAACAAAAGGATCTTTTTGCAGTACTTTGGCCCATTCCTGAGGCTTCAAGGATGGAATATTGATGACTTGAAACTGGCCGGCCCGCCATTTGCTAGGTCCATCATCGTCATCGTCCTTCCAGGAAAATGACTTGGAGTCTTCCGATTCTTCTGATAAGGATTGCGGCACGATGAAACGCACGTTGGGGAATTGGTTTTGGATTTTCCGGCAGGTTTCATTTTTCTGTAGATTGCTGAGTTCGTCCTGATGAACGTTATTGAGAACCACCGTCAGCGGAGGGTTCCCTGTCTGTCCTGATTTTTCCTGGATGGCAGGGAGAGCTTGCTGGAGTGCTTTTGCAAGCTGGTACTCGGTTTCTTTCTTACTGAAAAAGCTGCCGTTCTTTTTAGGTTCAATATCCTTGCAGTCTATAGCGATCACATTGCCGGATTCCGATTGCAGTTGGGCCAGGATGGCATCTCGCAGACGAGCATCGTCATAGGTGAGGATGGCGTTGTTCAGGTGGGGCCTGGACAAGATCTGACGCAGCAAGTCCGAGGAAGCGCTCCGCAATTGCTGGATAACGGGTAACGTAGGCTCTGCTTGGATGCTCAACGGCTTGCTGTTTTCTGATAACTGTTTTGCCCAATCTTTTTCGTCATTCTCCAGGTCATGATCCTCCGGGTCATCCACCGGGGTGATGTCCACCTGCTTTGGTGTGTCCAGTTCGGGGCTTTCGGGAGCCTTGTCTGTTTCTCCACTGCGGACAAACTGATCTTCCTCGATGGTAGGGCTGCTTCCGCCAAACATAACCTGGCGAGAAGCCGGAGATACCGAGGAGGCGCTTCGAAAGAAAGAAGATGGTGATGATATCAGGTTGCCGAATTGAGGAAACATCAGAACACTCACATCGTAAAAAGCTTTCAATCACAAAAGACGCCTCAACCCCTTTTGTTGTCAGATTGTAAAGAAAATGACAAATTTTCTTGACGAAAAACAGAACCCACCTTTTGAAGGTGGGTTCTGTTGCTTTTCAAATTGGGTGACTAGGGTTTGAGCCACGCGATGGCTGCTTGGTAAATGGCTTCCCAATCAATGCCGTACTCTTTGAATAGGGCTTCCGCCGTGCCGCTTTGCCCAAAGCGATCCTGGGTGCCCAACCGACGCACTGGCGTAGGGGCATGGGTGGATAGCTCTTCGCACACGGCACCCGCTAGGCCACCGAAAATCTGATGGCTTTCCACGGTAATCACCTTGCCGGTTTTCTGGGCGCTTTGAACCAGGGTATTGGTGTCAAACGGCTTGATGAACACCGCGTTCAGAACTTCCGCCTGAATGCCGTGATCCTTTTCCAGGCGCTCCGCGGCAAGCAGGGCGTGGTAGACGGTTTCCCCGGTTGCAACCAGGGTAATGTCGCTACCGCTCCGCTCGACCCGGATTTTACCGGGCTCCAGTTGATACGTGGAGTTATCGTGGATCACCGGGCAATTGGGTCGAACCAGTCGGATGTACATGGGGCCGTGGGTTTCTGCCGCCCAACGGATGACCCGATCTGTTTCAACTGCGTCAGACGGGACAATCACGGTCATTCCCGGGATAACCCGCATCAGCGCAATATCTTCAATGGACTGGTGGCTGGCGCCGTCCTCACCCAGGCTGAGACCGCTATGGGTCGGGCAGATTTTCACGTTCAGATCGGAATAGCAGACGGTGTTGCGGATCTGATCCCAGCCCTTACCGCTGGCAAACAGTGCAAAAGTGCTGCAGAACGGGACCTTGCCGGTGGTGGCCAGGCCAGCGGCAGTGTTAATCAGGTCTTGTTCCGCAATACCCTGGTTAAAAAAGCGTTCTGGGTATTTCTCGGCGAATTTGGCGGTTTGTGTGGAGCAGGCCAAATCGGCATCCAGCACCACGATATTGGGGTTGGTGGCTCCCAGCTCGACCAGGGTTTCGCCGAACTGGTTTCTCAGCGCTTTTAATTCCGGTTTTTCAAGGTTGATGATAGACATGCATGGATTCCTTACAAGGCTTCGTAAGCGGCGACAAGTTCAGCGCGGGCAGCCTGGTATTGCTCGCCATTGGGGGCTTTGCCATGCCAGCCAGCCTGGTTTTCCATAAAGCTGACGCCCTTGCCTTTGATGGTATTGGCGATAATCATCGTCGGGCGGCGGGTGGTTTCCGCATATTGGTCGGCTTGCTTTAGGGCTGCCTGAATC
>DATNQC010000359.1:0-6970 GCA_036702885.1 Oculatellaceae cyanobacterium
TTCAATGGCTTCTACAGCCAATTCAGGAATGGAGCCGCCGGACAGCTTGCCATCCTTGCGGGCCTGACGCAACCGGGCTTCCAGCGCTTCGGCGGGAACCACATGCTTCAGGCATTCTTCCATCAACGCCAGGGGTTCACCATCAGCAGTGGGTAGGTAAATGCCTTCCGTCAGTCGTTCCCGTGCGTCGCCCGGTGCGGTAATCACTTTGGCCACCTTGCGCTCCAGCCTGTGGGAAGGCGGCGCAATGCGACGCCCTCTGGGAAAGGCCAGCCAACGCAGCGTTGCCCCCAGCCAGCGGTTGGGGAAGTTCCGCAACAGGTTATCCAGACTTTCTTCCGTTTGATGCAGCAGGTGTTGCACCGCCCATTCCATGAGTGGCTGATCTTCCTGGAGGCAGTTCTGGAGGTTAAAGTACCGCAGCGTGCAGCCAGCCAGATACAGATAGCTGAGAACATCTCCCAGCAAGGCGGAAAGTCGTTCCCGACGTTTGACGCTATCGCCCAGTAGCATTAGCGTCATATCCGCGACGGTGGCATACGCGGCGCACAGACGGTTTAATTGACGGAAATATTTTTTCTGAGAGGGATGACAGTGTGGCACGCGGCTTCCGTAGCCATCCGACAGCCCGAACAGGCACATCAGCATGCCGTTGATGGTGCTGTTCTCCACATGGAAGGCCATCAAATCCGTAAATTGAGACATGGCCACCTTGGGATCTTCCAGCCGGGCTGCTTCCAGCTCCTTGAGGATGAACGGATGCGAACGTACCGAACCCTGACCAAAAATGATCATGTTACGCGTCAGGATATTGGCCCCTTCCACCGTAATGCCGATGGGAATACCGTGGTACAGTGGACTAATCAGGTTCCCTGGCCCCTCGCAAATGGCCTTGCCGCCCATAATATCCATCCCATCATTCACAATTCGTCGACCGCTTTCCGTGAGATGGTACTTGAGAATGGCAGACAGCACCGTAGGATGCTCGCCGCGATCCAGCATTTGCAGTGTGGTGATGCGAGCGGCTTCCATGATGTAGGTGGTCCCGGCCATCCGGGCGAGCAGTTCCTCCACACCTTCAAACTGATCCAGCGACACCTTGAATTGACGACGGATACGGCTATATGCACCCGCCATACGGCACACCAGCTTGGCAGCCCCGGTTGAGAGGGCAGGCAATGATATACAGCGCCCTACAGAAAGGCATTCCATCAACATGCGCCAGCCCTGACCTGCGTATTCCTTGCCACCGATAATCTGGCTAATGGGAATCCAGACGTCTTCGCCACTCGTCGGACCGTTCTGGAAGGGAATGCCCAACGGGTTATGCCGTTGCCCAATGCGGACACCCTCCGTGTTGGACGGAATCAGCGCCAGCGTAATGCCGTAGTCTTTTTTATTCGGATCACCCAGCAGGCCATCCGGATCCTGCAACTTGAACGCCAGCCCCAAAAGCGTTGTGACAGGCGCAAGCGTAATATAACGCTTGGACCAGGTGAGTCGAATACCCAGTTCACCGTTTTTCTCACACACAATCCCGCGGGATGTCATACCGGACGCATCGGAGCCCGCATCCGGCTCCGTCAGTGCAAAAGAGGGAATTTCCTCACCGCTTGCCAGGCGCGGCAGGTAATACTGCTTTTGTTCTTCGGTACCATAGCGCATCAGCAATTCCGCCGGCCCCAGGGAGTTCGGCACCATGGCCGTCACACAAGCCGTCGTGCTTCGGCTGGCCAGCTTCATCACCACTTCTGAGTGCGCCCGTGCGGAAAAGCCCAATCCTCCGTATTCCTTGGGAATAATCATGCCGAAGAACCGGTTTTCCTTCATAAAGCGCCAGACTTCAGGCGGCAGATCCTTTAACTCGGTGCGGATTTGCCAGTCATCCAGCATTTGACACAACGTTTCCACCGGCCCATCCAAAAAGGCCTGTTCCTCCTGTGTCAATTCAGGTTTGGGCATTTCCAGCAATTGACGCCAATCGGGCCGTCCACCCAGAATTTCGCCTTCAAAGCCGACCGAACCGGAAGCCAACGCCTCCTTTTCCGTATCCGAAATTTTTGCTTTTCGCGTGCTCTTGAAAGCCTGATCACGAATCGGACGCAAAGCGGTCAGTACGGCCGCTTTAAAAAGGGCGTGCGAAATCTGGCTGTGTCGAGGCATATCCATTCCACCTTGTCTGTCTTAGTGCGTTTGAACGGTTACGCTTCAGGTATCGAATCCGTGAAACCCTCGTCGGACTCGCCTCTATCCAAATCTGAAACCCCGCGGTACATAAAAATACTATATCAATAGTAGCGTTTGGACAAGCTGAAGCGTTTCACGCACTTTCCAATTTTCTCTTCGGGAAAGTCAAAAAAATCTTTAATGAACCTGCGTGGATGAGTTCTCAGCCAGGCGCGACCATACTATAAAAACCAAAAAGAGGCGATAGCCTGAGCATTCAGGCATCGCCTCCTTGGGGGTCTAATCGTTGCCGTTACTTTCCGTTCAGAAGAAACGCATTAACGCCATGGACGGACTTGCGGGTAGTAAACCCGGTGGACATGAACAGACGGCCCAACGTGCCGGTGATTCCAGTGATAATTTACATAGCGGTAACGCTGCGCTTGAGCAATGCGGTAGTTGCGCCATTGTGCGGCACGGTGCTTGTCATAGTGGCAGGGCTTGGCTTCCGCAGCACCAGCCAATAATCCGGCAGATAAAAGCGCCAATAAACCAAAAGCGATTTTCTTTTTCATCACGTTTCCTCAACCTCGTTTTAATAGATTAACCAAATGCGTTACCAGCCGCGGGAAAAAGTCCCTTGCCGTTTCAGGTATTCGTAGCCAACCCCAATCCCGGCTCCCAATAGTGCTCCCTTAATCGCGCCATCTGTCCGGTATCCGTCTCTGGCAAGCAGGCTTCCCAGCACCGCACCAGTACCACCGCCCAATAGCGCTTTGTTCACATAGGGGTGTTCTTCTTTGGGACGATAGTAGCGATCCCGATAATCATAGCGACTGTGCGCAAAGGCTGGAGTCAGAGTCGAAACAAGCATTAATCCGGCAAGAGAAACAGCAGCCCATTGTTTTTTCATCATCATGCTCATCGTTCTGATGAACCTCCCCTGTCTCTTAACGTTATAGTTACGCAGAACCAGTTCAAAAAGTTTCAAGATTCGTAAGAAGCGTTTCAAAAATTTTTAAAAATGATGCGACAAGGAGCATTCCACAAAACGCGTGCTATAATGCCTGCACATTCCGCTCTTAGGCTCCTCATCACTATGAAATACACTGCCTTGCATCGACAGTTATTCACCTGGGCGCTCTTAACAGGTTTTGCGTGGCTTATCGGGCTGCCTATATCCTTTGCCCTTGCGGATGTCCAGGCCATGCCTTCAACATCCGCTCCGGTTGTACTGAGCTACCAAGAACTCAAAACGCTTCTCGATCATCCCCATACATCCCCTGGAATCGTCCAGAAGGCAGATAAACTCCTCCGAACCCCCTTCATATATAAAAATCCGGAAGCCAGCCCTCCCGCCAAACTGACCACCCCACGCTTTGAGCAGGCCGTGCGCGTTGCCGCCTGGAATATTGAAAGAGGGTTTCAGGCAGATCGGATCATTGATGTCTTCAAATCCAACAATCTGGATAACGCTCCGGCAGACCTGCGAGAACAGGCGGAATGGCTTTCCAAAAGCCAGGTTCTGTTATTAACCGAAGTGGATAACGGGATGAACCGGACGCAATATCAAGACATTGCCCAGAAACTCGCTTCAGCCCTCGGCATGCATGCCGTTTATGGCGTGGAGTTCCTGGAATTGGGTCCGATTCACCTTGAAAATCGCATGCGGACGTTAACCAATGAAGAAAAAAAGCAAACCAAAATTTCGGACTATGCACTGGATCCCCAGAAGTACCACGGCATGCACGGTTCCGCCATTCTCAGTCGATACCCGATTTTAAATGTTCAAATCATCCGCCTGCCCAATGGCTATGACTGGTATCGCGGTGAACAAGAAAAACTTTCCGTGCTGGAAAAAGCCAAGCGCAAAACGGCGGATCTCATCTTTCTGGAGCACATGCTCACCGAAATACGCTGGGGTGGGCGGATGGCGCTTGCCGTCGATTTAGCCATTCCGGAACTCCCGGAAAAACGGGCAACGTTTGTCGTCGTTCACCTGGAAAACCGAGCCAAGCCCGAAGCCCGAAAAGCCCAAATGGCAGCATTGCTGCAAGCGCTCAAGGATCGGCGTAACCCCGTTGTCATCGGCGGCGACTGGAACACAACAGGCAGTGATGTCAGTCCAACGTCGGTTAGAAAAGAAGTCCGAAATCTGGCGACCAATCCTTCTTTCTGGGCAAAGCAGGCCATCAGTATGCTGGCCCCCTATGGACTCTTTATCAACCTGGGATTGAACACCACGCAATTTACCAAAAACCTGTTCAACCCCGCCGCGGCGGATATTCCCCTGCTTGCTCCGAACCCGGAAAAAGAACTGTTCACGCTTATCGAAAACTTCCGGTTTTTAGACGGCACCTGCATTGATACACGCGGCGACAAAAACAAAACGTTCAATAAAACCGGCGGCTTTATGGCCAATTCCAACCAAAAATGGCTCAAGGGCTTTGTTCCAACCTTTAGCTTTGAGCGCGCGTTTGTCAAAGGCGTAATTGGCAAGTACAAACTGGATTGGATGATGGTGAAAGGGTACGCCAAAAAGCCAGTGCCTGAGGAATCCTATTTATTTGCACCGCACGATGCCCGAACCCTTACCGGTATTAACCGGATCTTTTCTACACGTCTTTCGGATCACGATCCCATTACCGTAGATTTACCACTGGAAAAAGAACCCTCCTCCAATTCGCTTTAAAGGCATCTCCAGTTGCTTAAGTCGCGCACTGATTGACTGCCCTCTTTTTTACAGCTTGACTCGATTATTCATACCGCAACGCCACGATGGGATCGAGCTGCGCCGCCCGGTTAGCTGGATAAAAACCAAAAAACACGCCAATTCCCACCGCAAACGAAAACGCCAGAATAATGCTGAACGGTTCCAGCACGGTCGGAAAAGTCGTGAAAGTATCAATGAGGATTGCCGCACCGACTCCCAAAACAATTCCTAGAATACCACCCAGCCCGCTTAATAACGAGGATTCCAGCAAAAACTGAAGCAGAATATCCCGGTTTCTTGCACCAATTGCCTTACGAACACCAATCTCGCGAGTACGTTCCGTCACCGTTACCAGCATAATGTTCATAATGCCGATGCCGCCCACCAGCAAGGAAATACTGGCAATTCCACCCAACTGGAACGTAAACAGCCTGCTGAAACTGGAGGCTGTTTCAATAAATTCCGCCTGATTGCGAATGTTAAAGTCATCCTCCATTCCATCCTGAATCCGGTGCATTTTCCGCAAGACGTTGGCGGCTTTTTCCTGTACGACATTGACATCCGCACCCTGCGCCACCTGTAAATCAATTTCTCGCAAATACTGAAGTCCCAGGACTTGTTTCATCGCCGTGCTAAAGGGAATCAATACCTGATCATCCGGGCTGAACCAGCCTTGATCACCTTTGGCTTTTAAAATGCCCACCACTTTAAAGTTGATGCCATTCAGTTTAATCGACTTTCCCAACGGATCAGTGGCACCGAACAGGTTTTCCGCTGTCACGGGTCCCAGCACTGCCACACGGGAACGTCGCTCCACCTCGCTTTCCGTAAAGGGTCGGCCACGCGCGACCTCAAAATTGCGAATGGAGAAATAGGTCACCGCCGCACCGGTCATATTGGTTCGCGAGTTGCGATTGAAATACTTCAACTGCACACTCCCGCTCACCACGGGCGAGACTTCCACCACCTCCGGCACTTGCCGGAACAAGGCTTCCGCATCCTTTATCGTCAGGTTGTCCTGATTCCCGATAGACACCCCACGCAAACCGGCCTGACCGGGGCGAACCACCAGCATATTGGTTCCCATCGACTGAATACTGTCCAGCACTTGCTTTTGGGCCCCTGCACCAAGCGCCAGCATGGAAATCACCGCCCCGACACCAATAATAATGCCCAGCATGGACAACAGCGTCCGCATCTTGTTGGCAAGCAAACTTTTCAGCGCAACTTTCAGGATGGTCCAGAACAGCATCAGCCAGCCGCCTCCGTCACGTCGATAATGCGCCCATCCACCATGCGGATTTGCCGTTGACAGTAGGCAGCAATGTCCGGCTCATGGGTCACAATCACAATTGTGCGTCCCTGCCGGTTCAATTCCAGGAACAGCCCCATCACTTCCTCACTGGTCTTGCTATCTAGGTTGCCGGTGGGCTCATCCGCCAAAATCACGGCGGGATTGGTGACCAGTGCGCGCGCAATCGCCACCCGTTGCCGCTGCCCGCCAGAAAGCTGATTGGGTTCATGATCCACCCGATTCGCCAGCCCAACGGTATGCAACGCTTCCAACGCCTGCCGCTTCGGATCGCGAACACCGGCATATAGCAAGGGAAGCCCGACGTTTTCCAGCGCCGTCATACGGGGAAGCAGGTTGAAGGTTTGAAATACAAAGCCAATGTGTCGGTTGCGTACTTCCGCCAGCCGATCAGCGGAGAGTTGCGCCACATCCTCACCAGCCAAAAAGTACTGTCCGGAATCTGGCCGATCCAGACAACCCAGGATATTCATCAGCGTCGACTTGCCACTCCCGGAAGATCCCGTCAACGCAACCATTTCCCCGGCTTGCACCTCCAGATTGACGCCATGCAGAACCTGAACACGCTCCCCTGCCAGGGTATAGGATTTACACAAACCAACCGTCCGGATCATCGCCGCCCCATACTTCGCATCATCATCATTTGCCCGCGTCGGTTGCCATTAGACGGTCCACTGCCCTCCCGACGCCAGCGACTACGCCCCTGCCCCTGCTCCAGGGCAACCTTTTCTCCAACGGATAAACCTTGCAGGATCTCCACACGATTGCCATCCTGAATA
>DATNQC010000364.1:0-2348 GCA_036702885.1 Oculatellaceae cyanobacterium
GGTGAAGCCGCTGGAACGATTGGATGCGGAAAAAGCGGGGCTTGAAGTCAATCAAATCCCCAGTCACGCTATGCAGTTTGCCGCGCAGGGTCTTGCCATCCTGAAAATGCACCACATCCGCCAGACTGGTAGGCAGAAGCACCAACATCAGCCCGACGAACGCACCCAAATAGAGTCGGCTGTCATATCTCAAGAAACGAACCGCCAGTTCCCAGAATCGCATTGCGCACGCTTACTCCACGGAAAATATCCTTTACAGGATACCTGCCGTGGGTCGCAAAGCACATCAACCGGCTGTAGGAGTGATGAGACCAAAGCAATGCCCTGCCACGCAAAAGCAAGCAGCAGGGCATTATGTAAAAATGATGACTATTGGGAAGCGCGTTGTAAGGCTTCTTTAGCCTTCTTAAAATCAAAGCCTCCTGGCGGAATGACTTCTTTGGGGCCGCCCTGGGCTGGGGACCGGTTCTCGGTCACGCTGCCATCGGGCCGGAAGACAATGCCATAAAAACCTTGAATGTCTTTGCGTCCAATCTGGATTTGACCGTCTGGACCCTGGGTAATGGTATATTCGCCAGCTTCAGCATGGGCTGGTATTTTAGCCTGTTGCAAAATTTGCTCATACTTTTTAGCAGGAGCGGGCTCTTGCCCGCCAGAAAACCGGGTTGGTGAAATTGCGCCAAAGTAGACCATAGCACCTCCATTGTTGGGGAAACACCTAGATAAAAGCCGAGCTCGACAGTTTTGTGCTAAGGATTTTATTCCAGGGTTTCCCAAACAACGGTTGATTTATCGACGGGCTTTGGTTTTTGTCTTTTTAGAGTCCGTGGTTTTCTTGGGCTTCTTGGCTTTTGCCGAAGACGTGGCCGCTTTTTTCGTTGCTGTCTTTTTTGTTGCCTGCTTTGAAATTTTGGCAGGCGATGATTTTGACTTGGCAGCGCCTTCGGCTTCATTCAATAGGTATTGGAGGACCGTTTTCACCGAAACCCCTGTGGCCTTTTCATCGGGCGTCATATCCGCACCGGCAATGTCCAGGTGAGCCATCGGCATACCGTCCGGCGCTCCGCTCATCACGAAGGCCGCCGCGGATTGCGCGCCCCGGTGCTTCCGCTGGGAGGTATTGATCAGATCCGCGCCATCCAGTTTGCTTTTGATGTTCTCGTAATCGTCATCATTCACATCCAGCGTTTGGATGGGTTCTGCATGCATTTTGCCGGCTTCATGGATCCGACCGCGCAGAGCCTCGTCATTCCCCATCAGCGCGATGTAATAGCCCACGGCCTGAGAAGCCGCACCGGTCAGGGTGGCGATGGTAATCATCTCATCCGGTTTTTGCTCGGCAGCTTTGGTCACGGCGTCAATTAGCGTCAAACGGCCTTCCGCGTCGGTGTGGCGAATTTCCACCTTTTTGCCGCAGGCGGTATCCACAATGGAATCCGGAATCATGGCATCGCTATCGATTTTGTTGGGCGTTGCAGCCAGATAGGCGCTAACCTCAATGCCTTGCGGCTTTAGTTCGGACAAGGCCTGAATGACGGCAAGTGCGACAGCGCCACCCGTCATGTCGCCTTTCATCGTCACCATGTAATCACCTGGTTTCACCTGATAGCCGCCGGTGTCAAAAATGACGCTTTTGCCGACAATGGCGATGTGTTTTTTCGCCTTGCCGCTTTTCGGCTTGTAGTGCAGGGAAATAAATTTCGGCGGATCGGAGACTAAAGAACCCTTTGCCACGGTAAAGAAGCAGGGCATGTTCTTTTCGAGCCACTTGGCGTCGCTTTGAACTTTCACCGTGATATCCGCATTCTTGCCGATTTCTTTTGCGCGATTCACCAGGGTGTTTGTGTTTTTGAGGTTGGACGGATGGTTGACCAAATCCTTTACCATGCTTCGGGCGCGCGCCAGGACTTCACCACGCTCAAGAGCCGCTTTCAGGCGGGCGTCTGCCTTGCTTTCAGTGAGCAAGGTGATCTTTTTGGCGTCTTTAACCGGCTCTTTTGCTTCCATCGAGCGATAGGTTGCTTGGTGAACCGCATCCACGGCGAGCGCTACAGATGCTTCCGCGGAAACATTTGGGGCATCCTTGGACAGCAGAATCCCCAGATGATGGACCTCTTTGAGTGCAAACAGCGCGTTGATGGCTTTTACAAGATGCTGCTCCCAGTGCTTGGCTTGCAGTTTGTTGACTTCCCCCAGCCCCAGAACAACCAGCCGACGCGCTTTCAGTTTGTTCGCGGTGGAACGCCGAACCGTGAGTAATTTGCCAGCAGCGCCATCAAATTTTTCTTCATCTGCAATGGCGAGAATCTCATCTTGCAGTGCCTTATCCAGTTTAATCGGCCAGACAA
>DATNQC010000365.1:0-2141 GCA_036702885.1 Oculatellaceae cyanobacterium
TTCCATACCCAATCTTCACTTGCAAGATACCGGCCAGTGCTTTCCATTATTCACTTATGAGCAGGTGGAAAACAGAGAGCAGCTTTCCTTGATGGAAGCAGGCGAAGACTTCAAGAAAAAGGAAGCTATTTCCGATAGCATCTTAACTGATTTCCGAAGGACTTATGATGTCAAGATAACCAAGGAAGACATCTTCTATTACGTTTATGGGATCTTGCATTCGCCGGAATATAAGCAGCGGTTTGAGTCGGATCTCAAGAAGATGTTGCCGCGCATTCCGTTTGCTGAAGACTTTTGGGCTTTTAGCAAAGCAGGGCGGGAATTGGCGGAATGGCACTTGAACTACGAAACCGTTGAGCCTTATCCGTTGGAAGAGGCTTCGGACAAGCGGGTGCTAGCGCCTAAAGAACACTATGAAGTTCAAAAAATGGTCTTTGGGAAGCGAAACAAGCAGGTGGATAAGACAACCATCATCTATAACAGCCGAATCACCTTATCCGGTATTCCTCTGGAGGCTTATGAATACGTGGTCAATGGAAAATCTGCCATCGAGTGGATTATGGAACGATACGCCAAAACCACTGATAAGGATAGCGGCATTACCAACAACCCGAATGACTGGTCGGATGATCCGCGTTACATCATCGACTTGGTAAAGCGCATTGTCCGAGTGAGTGTTGAAACCGTGAGGATTGTCAACGCCCTGCCAGCTTTGAATGAAATGAATGTGGCTGAGGCTACTCTCTCAAATGCGCGTTAACCAAAGTTTTGACTCCGTATAGTACGGGTTTATTGGCTACCGCTTGCTTCTGTAGGACTTTCATTGAAGTGGGCATCTGCCATCCGTTCAAGGATAGCTGCTGTGTGCCCCTCGGTTAAGTGACTGTACCGTTTTACCATCGCTAGAGTTTTATGGCCGAGGATGTCGGCAATCTCAAGCAGGCTGGCCCCATTCATGGCCAAGTAACTCGCGGCGGTATGCCGTAAATCGTGAAAACGAAAATCTTCCAGTCCGGCATCTTTAACAGCTTTTTCCCAGCGTTTACGGATTTCCATCGGCTTCTTGCCATCTTTCCGGGCAAAAACATAAGGGGAGTCGATCCGCCGAACCTTGCTCATTCCTTGCAATAAATCAAAGGCTTGTTTTGTCAGAGGCACAGAACGGCGATCCCCGTTTTTCGTATCGTGGAACGTGACGCGGCGGCGCTTGAAATCGATATCTTTCCATTGGAGTCCCATTATTTCGCCCTGCCTTCCCCCCGTCAGAAGCGCCAAAACAACAACCGTGTGGAGGTATGGGTTATTTTGGGCATTGGTTTTATCATCCGCCTTACATTTGGCCAGGAGATTCTTGCGCTCCTCGTCTGATAGGAAGCGGACCCGCCCCCGTTCCGGCTTGGGTTTCTTGACGTTCCTGACTGGATTGGATTCAATCCAGCCCAAATCCTCTAGGCCGTAGCTTAAGCAAACGCTCAGGCTTGCGAGATACCGGATAACCGTAGCATTGCTCAGCATCCTGGGTTTTTTCTCCCCTTTTTTCTGCATGGGCTCATTCAGGAGCTTGTCCCGATGCTCCGCGATCATAGACGGGGTAACGTCTTTCAGAAGATAGGCGCCGATGTTCGATTTCCACCACTTTAATTGAGGCTCAACCGTTTCTTTGTCATCCCCACGCTGCGGCAATCTTTCGGATAAGTATTTATCTATCAGCTCGCCCAACGTGTGCTTTCCCGCTTCGGAGGCCTTAAAATAGCGCCCTTCACGGATTGCCGCTTCTGTTTGTTGAATCCATAGCCGGGCATCAGTTTTTCTTTCAAACGTGGCGCAGGCTGGGGGGTGCCCTTTCAGTCGGACTTCTGCCGTGTAACGGGTTTTCCCGTCTTTATTCTTGCGTTCTTTGATTCTGGCCATGGTGTACCCTTCCGAAAGTTTGTCCCAATCTTGTCCCATTTAGTCCCAACAGAAACCAAAAATTTCCAATCAGGCTCAACCTTATTTTAAAGCTATAACCCAGTGTTTACAATAGTTTTTGGATTTGGTTTTGATTGAGTGTTTTTGAGAGCCCCACATTGACATTGTGGAGGTCACTGGTTCGAGTCCAGTACCGCCCACCATTTCTCATCTAAGGCACTTTTCGTAAG
>DATNQC010000366.1:0-8608 GCA_036702885.1 Oculatellaceae cyanobacterium
GTATTTAAGCCAATGGTGCAGCTGATACCGGCCATCAGAATGCCGAAAATCATGGCTTTAAACAGCCCGATGCGAATGTCAGACAGTCGTAATGACAGCCAAACCGATTCCAGAAACTTGCTGTAATGGAGTCCTGTCACGGTTTGAGCGACAACCATCCCGCCTGCAATGGCTACCACGGAGCCAATCATGGTGAGCATGGGCAAGGCGCACAGACTGGCAAGCAAACGCGGCACCATCAGGTAACGGAGGGGGTTAATCCGTAAAATTCGCAAGGCATCGATTTGTTCCGTCACCTGCATGTTGGCGATTTCCGCGGCGATGGCGGTGCCTGCACGCGCGCCGACGGCTAGGCAAGTAAAAATCGGTGCGATTTCCCGAACAATGGCTAGCGCAACCAAACCTCCGACGTAGGCGGTTGCACCACTTTGCGCAAAACGCTGGGCGCTTTGCAAGGCCAGGACGGAGCCGGCAATCGTGCAGATGAGCACGCTCATCAGCAGAGAATCAAAGCCGATGATGGCGGTTTGGGTAACCACCTTCTTTAAATCGACATCACCACGCATCGCAAAGAAGAAGCTGTCTCGCAGATTCAGGAACAAAATGCCGGCTCCCTCAAAAAAACGCAACGTGACATTGCCGACACGGGTTGTGAGGGAAAGAGCGCGTGTTTGTATGGTTTCTAGAAGACTCATGGTGTGTCGATATCGACTAATGTGCACCAGTGCTGGTATTTCGGTAGCTTGTTCTTGACGACGTCAAAGTAAAGTTTTTGGATCCGCTGTGTTTCTGGTCCAACTTGTCCATTGCCGACCGGACGGTTGTCAATGGCGGTGATAGGAGCCACCTGAGCGCCTGTGCCACAAAAGAACGCTTCTTCCGCATAGTACAATTCGCTACGGTCAATGACGCGTTCTTCAACCTCAATGCCAAGCTCGTTGCGGGCCAGCGTGATGATGGTATCCCGTGTGATGCCTTCCAGAATGTCTTCTGTTTTGCTGGGCGTGACCAGTTTGCCATCCCTCAGGATAAACAGGTTCATGGCACTGCCTTCTGCCACGCTACCTTCTGCCGTCAGGAAAATGGCATCGTCAAAGCCCATGCTATGGGCATCTGTTACGGCAAGCGCGGTATTCATATAGCCACCGCCTGCTTTGGCCCGGGATGGAATGGCGTTATCCGCAGAACGCCGCCAAGTGGAGACACAAACGCTCAAACCCTTGCTGAGATCCAGATAAGCCCCAAAAGGCCGGACCCAAATGCAGAGTTCGTTCCGGCTATTGTCCAGCGAGGGTTTTACGACTTCATCGGCTTTGTAGACGGTGGGACGGATGTAAAGATCGCAATTGGGCCGATTTTTGCGTAACAGGTCGCAGGTGATATCGCATAACTCCTGCAAGCTGAGCGCTGGGGTGAGGAAGAACAACTTGCCGTTCCGGAGCAGGCGTTCGTAATGCTCTTTCATCCGGAAGATGGACATCTGTCGGGTTTCCGGCAGCCAATAGGCGCGAATGCCTTCAAACAGCGAGGTTCCATATAAAAACGCATGCGTGCGGATGCTGATTTTGGCTTCCTCAAGCGGGACAATCCGCCCCTCAAAGTAGGCATACTTCATATCGTTTTCCTGCTGGCCGACGCTTTCGGCAAACCGCTCGCTGACTTTCATCGCGACTCCCTCTGTGTTACCTTTCTTATTATATGATACGGGCGCTTGAAGGCGAATGACCGGCTTTTCCGCCGATGTTTCCCGTGCCTTTGAATGAAGATGTTGTAAGCTGTTGTCAATCAACCGGTTCGATTGAATGCACAGGCCAATTTTCGGACCGATTGCCGAACAAGCCCAAGAAATAAGGTATGGATTCCATGAAAAAAACTGTGATGCTTTTGATCCTGGACGGCTGGGGCATCCGCCGGGAAGAGTATGGTAATGCGATTAAGCTGGCGCACCCGTCCTTTTATGAAGCCCTGCTTGCAAAATACCCCAATATGGCCCTGGATGCATCCGGTGAAGCCGTGGGTCTGCCTGACGGGCAAATGGGCAACTCCGAAGTGGGCCACCTGAATATGGGAGCGGGACGTATCGTTTATCAGGAAATTACCCGCATCAACAAGTCGATTCGTGAAGGTGACTTCTTTCAAAACCCGGTTTTTCTGGCTGCGGCAGCCCATGCAACGCAGCATAACGGCACCCTGCACCTGATGGGGCTGGTGAGTGATGGCGGGGTTCATAGTTCACTAGAGCACTTATTGGCGCTGCTGGACTTTGCAAAACAGCAGAAAGTCGCAAACGTTCGGGTGCATGCCTTCCTGGACGGACGGGATGTGCCGCCTAAAAGTGCGGAAGCGTACCTGACGACGGTTGAAGAGAAGCTCTCCCAGCTAGGCTATCCGCAAATTGCAACCATTAGCGGGCGCTATTACGCGATGGATCGGGATAAACGCTGGGAACGCACGCAACAGGCCTATGACAATCTAGTGGCTGCATGCGGCAAGAAAAATCTGTTCAGCGTGGATGCCCTCAAACTGAGCTACAAACAAGACGTAACCGATGAGTTTGTGCTGCCTGCGGTGACGGATATCACATTTGAAGGCATCCAGGATGGTGATGCGGTTCTGTTCTTCAACTTCAGGCCGGATCGCGCAAGACAGATCACTAGAGCCTTCACCCAACCGGATTTTGATGGCTTTGAGCGGACAAAGACTTTTGAAAACCTCTATTTTGGCTGTATGACGCTCTATGATGAAACCTTTGATTTGCCGGTAGCATATCCGAAGCAAAAGCTTGATCGCATTCTGGCTGAGGTGTTGAGCGCGCATGGCAAAACCCAGTTCCGCACGGCGGAAACGGAAAAATACGCGCATGTCACCTTCTTTTTCAACGGAGGCTTTGAAGAGCCGTATCCCGGTGAGGAGCGCCATATGGTGCCCTCGCCCAAGGTAGCAACCTATGATCTGCAGCCGGAAATGAACATTCGGGCGGTGACAGATGTGATTTGCGATGCGCTCAAAAGCGGAAAGTATGATTTTGTCGTCGCTAATTTCGCCAACCCGGATATGGTTGGCCATACGGGCGTACTGAAAGCGGCGGAAAATGCGGTGAGCGCGGTTGATGAATCCTTGCAGCGCATTGTGGAAACTATTTTGCCGATGGATGGCGTGCTGCTTATTACGGCGGATCATGGC
This sequence comes from Oculatellaceae cyanobacterium, assembly GCA_036702885.1. Taxonomy (GTDB): domain Bacteria; phylum Cyanobacteriota; class Vampirovibrionia; order Vampirovibrionales; family Vampirovibrionaceae; genus DATNQC01. The sequence continues at coordinate 3,184 of DATNQC010000366.1, forward strand.
AACTGCGAAACGATGATTGATGAAAACGGCGGCCCTCATACGGCGCACACCACCAATTTGGTGCCGCTCATTCTGATCTCGAATCGTTCCGATTTGCAATTGGATGACAGCGATGTGCCGGGGCTTAGCGTGATTGCGCCGACGGTGCTTGATTTGCTGGGCATCCCCAAGCCGCCGGAAATGACAGCGCCTTCCGTGTTGAAAACACCGATTTCCGTCTCTGCCTGAGGGGCGATTCGCTACGTCGCCTGATTTAACGGAATTTTGAAAACCCGCCGAGCTTGGAAAGTGCCAGCTCGGCGGGTTTGTTCATTTTATTGGCAGACTTCGCAGCCTGGAACATCTATCCGGCAACTGGCGACGTCTCGCCGGTGGGTGCGTCCGTAAGTGGTTGTGTCGATGGTGGCTTTTTCCACTTGGCTTGCACCCAGCGTGCGGAGATAATACGTGGTTTTCAGACCAGCATCCCAGGCCTGCATGTATAGTGTATGAAGTAGCTTGCCATCCGGCTTTGCAACAAACAGGTTGAGAGATTGGGATTGATCAATCCACTTACCACGTACCGCGGCTGCCCGAACCAGCCAGGTTTGATCAATTTCAAAAATGTCAGGGTATTTTTCCCGGAGTTCCGCTGGGATGTGCGGTAAACGCGCCAGCTGGCCATCGGCGGCTTTGAGAGCTTCCGCCATGGTCGGGTTCCACAAGCCCCGATCTTCCAAATCCCGGATCAACCATTCATTGATGACGGTGAATTCACCGGACAAATTGGAAATGACATACAGGTTCTTAAACATTGGTTCGATGCAGGGTGTGGTTCCGGCAATGTTGGAAATGGTGGCGGTTGGCGCAATGGCCATCAGGTTGGAGTTCCGTAAACCGCTTTGTTGAACCCGACGCTTTAGGCTTTGCCAATCCAGACGCTGAATGCGGTCGCAGTTAATCGTCCGTCCGCGCTCCGCTTCCAGTAAGCCTAGCGTGTCAATCGGGAACAACCCGCGCGCCCACTTGGAGCCGGTAAATGAAGGATAGGCGCCGCGTTCTTCGGCCAAGTCCGCAGATGCCGTGACGGCTTCATAACTCAACCGCTCAAATAGCTGGTCCACCAGTTGTAGGTGTTGCTCGGAGGCAAAGGGCAAGTTCAATGCATAGAGCATTTCCTGATAGCCCATGACGCCAAGGCCGATGGCGCGGTGGGTAGTACTGGCGCGTTTGGCCTCTTCAGTGGGATAGAAGTTGATATCAATGACGTTATCCAGCATGCGCACAGCCAGCCGGATGGTCCGGGACAGTTTGGCATAATTAATGCCATTTTGCTGGACATGTCGCGCCAGATTAATGGAGCCGAGGTTACAGACGGCGGTTTCCTGCAAGCTGGTGTTCAGTGTGATTTCCGTGCACAGGTTGGAATTGTGCACTACGCCCATGTGATCTTGCGGAGAGCGCAGATTGCACGGATCTTTAAACGTGATCCAGGGATGCCCTGTTTCAAAGAGCATGCTGAGCATCTTGCGCCACAATGTTTTGGCCTCGATGTGTTTTCCGTGCAATTTGCCTGCTTCAAATTGTGCTTCCCGCTGTTCGTAAGCCATTTCAAACGCCTGACCGTACAAGTCATGCAATTCGGGAACCTGATCCGGGCTAAACAGCGTCCAATGTCCGTTTTCCAGCACCCGCTTCATAAAGAGATCGGGAATCCAGTTGGCGGTGTTGATGTCATGGGTGCGCCGCCGCTCATCTCCCACGTTTTTTCGAAGCTCCAGAAAATCCTCGATATCCAGATGCCAGGTTTCCAGATAGGCGCAATGAGCGCCTTTCCGTTTGCCGCCCTGATTCACCGCAAGGGCAACGTCATTGTCGATTTTTAGCCAGGGAATCAATCCCTGACTTTGGCCGTTGGTTCCTAAAATAGGAGCTCCGGTGGCTCGAATCGGAGTCCAGTCTGTGCCAATCCCACCAGCCCATTTGGAGAGACGGGCATTATCCGTATAGCATTTAAAAATGCCTTCAATGCTGTCTTCCACGGTGTTCAGAAAGCAGGAGGATAATTGTGGATGGGTGGTGCCGGCGGAAAAGAGCGTCGGCGTGCTGGGGAGATAATCAAAATCCTTGATAACTCTGTAAAATTCGATGGCCCAGGCGTCTTTATCCGGTTCCAACAGGGCGAGCCCCATTGCCACCCGCATCCACATCCATTGCGGCAGTTCCATTAATTGTTGCTTGCGATCCCGGATTAGATAGCGATCCTTTAAAATCTGGATGCCCTGAAATTTAAAATGTTGATCCGCTTCAACATCCAGCGCTTCGGCTAATTTCTCAAGGTCAAAAGCCAGTAAGCGTTCATCGAGTTGTTGGTTTTCCACGCCTTTCCGGATGTAATCCGTAAAGCGTTGTCGGTATAAATCGCTGACGTTTTGCTTTCGGGTTTCCGCCGGACCAAGGACGCTTTGGTATAACGTGCGGAGCACTAACCAGGCGGCGACATAAGCATAATTCGGGTGTTGTTCGATGAGGCTGCGTGCGGACAGAATGGCGGATTCATCAATTTCTTCCGTGGTGATGCCGTTATACCAGGAAAGTTGGCAGCCAAGCGCAATATCCGACCAGCTGACGCCTGTTAAGCCTTGGCAGGCATCCTGGATGACCTGGTTGATCTTATCTTCCTGAATATCTTCCAAACTCCCGTCTCGGCGCTTGACCAAAATGGCTGACATGGTGTGATGCTCCTTTCTCTTTTGCTCCATCAAAGGAAATGGCTTGTAATGTAGCTTTGGCTTAGGCCCAGCAACAGAAAAATCATGCTTCAAGCACTAGGTCTTTCGCCAAAAAGCGCTTTTTGTAGTGTGTTCAATTTTGGGGTTTAGGCTATTGAACCGCTGGATTGAGGGGATTAAAAATCATCCCATTTCAGTGCGCCGCCGGTTTGGTATTCCGTAATGCGGGTTTCAAAGAAGTTTTTGGATTTGTTTAAGTCAATCACTTCACTCATCCAGGGGAACGGGTTTTTAACCTTGAAGCGTTCAGGCAGACTTAGCGCAGTCAGGCGACGATCCGCAATGTAACGGGTATAATCCTGAAAACTATTGGCGTTGAGTCCCAGAATGCCGCGAGGCATTAATTCATTGGCATAAGCTTCTTCCAGTTCCGCCGCCTTGATGATTTTACGAATGATTTTTTGGCGGAATGTCTCATGCCACAATTCCGGTTGTTCTGTGATGAGTTGATTAATCAGATCAATACCGAAATTCATGTGCATGGATTCATCACGCATGATGTACTGGAATTGTTCCGCCGTGCCGGGGAGCAGATTTCGGCGTCGGAAAGAGAGCATGGCGGCGAAAGACGAGTAAAAGAAAATGCCTTCCATAATGACGTAAAAGTCAATCAGGTTTTCAAGAAAGGCTTGATCGGCTTCCAGTGTGCCGGTTTTAAAATCCGACTGCACCAGTTGCGGGACCAATTCCGATGCAAAGGCATCCTTATTGTAGATGGCGCCAACCCGCTGATACATCGTGAATATTTCCGCCTCATCCAGATCTAGGCTTTCCACAATGTATTGATAGGCATGCGTGTGGATGGCTTCTTCGTAAGCCTGTCTCAGCAGATACATGCGGCATTCTGGAGATGTGATGTGTTTATAGACAGCTAAAACCAAATTGTTTGCGACAATGCTGTCGGCTGTGGTGAAAAAGCCTAGCGCAATCTTAACGACTCGGCGCTCGTCCTCGGTCAGGATGGTATTGGAACGCCATTGTTCAATATCTTTTTGCATGGAAATTTCCGTGGGTAACCAATGATTGGCGTTACCGGCCAAATAGGCATCCCAGGCGAAGCGATGCCGGATTGGATAGAGTTGCACAACATCGTCGTGGCCGTTGATGATTCTTCTTTGGTTGACTTTGGCAGCCATATGATAAGCGGTTTGAGACATGAATTTTCCTTCCTGCGCATGACAATGAATGCATCCGGGAAAATTCCGGATGGCCGTAATTTGGCAGGCATCAGGCAATATCAAACGCCATTCAGCAGCAACGAAATTTTGACGGCTCAAATAAAACGCCAACGCCAAAAAATTGCCTGGTAGCCTGAATGGAAGCCCGCCAATGGATGAGATATAGAACCCCTACCCAACTACGAGTCGCGTATGATTGCGACGGAAAACAGTGGATTTGCCATCGTTTGTACCTTCCTTGTGCTCGCAAGTGGTGTAACCTAACATCGTTTCGTCTGGAGTTCTGACTTCCTGAAAGGCAGGTCACAGTTGCGGCACAGTCCCGGATTTTCACCGGCGTTTCCCAAACGAAAGATGGAAGTTCATTATACAAATTCTGTTGGTAAACGCAATTGCTTCACTAAACGACATGGCTAGTAGAAAATGCTTGTTCTCGCCGGGTTGGAGGCTTTTGGAACGATGTTTGGAATGTTAGACTGGAAGAGGGATCAGAGAGGCCGAGGCTAAGGAGATTTTTATGGCGGAATATAATTTTGATGTGGAAAAAGTGATTGATTTATTGAATAAAACGCTGGAAATGGAATTGGCGGGGGTAGTCCGATACACGCACTATTCCTTCATGATCTTCGGTCCCAACCGGATTCCGATTACATCCTGGTTGAGGAGTCAGGCAACCGAATCATTGACGCATTCTCAAGAAGTGGGTGAATTGATTACCCATTTCGGTGGACATCCTTCTCTTGGGATTGGACAGCTTTTGGAAACGCATAAGCATGATATTTTCAGCATTTTGGAAGAATCCTTGGAACATGAGTCCAAGCAATTGGCTCTGTATCAGCAATTACTGGAGCTGGTGAAAGATAAATCCGTACTACTGGAAGAATTTGCGCGCCGGATGGTGTCGGAAGAAGAAACGCACATTGGCGAAGTGAAAAAAATGATGCGGAAATAACAGTTTCAGCGGCGTTTATTTGCGAATTACAACCAAGAGTTAGTTTTTGGCTGTTTTGACAGCCGGATCTTTCACACAGCGAAAGCCCAAATGATACGAACTGGTGTTGGGTGCTGCCTTGCCTCGGGTGCCAACCCAAAAGCTTCTGCAACTTTTACTGTTGCATAAAAATGAACCGCCCCTCTGGACGCGTTTGACCATGCTGGGCTCCTCCGGGTCAAAGCTGTTTGCGGGCCCTTGGGGATTTATCGCTAAACGCCCGGACAAATGCTTGTAATAATCCGCATGGTACCAATCGGCAGTCCACTCCCAAACGTTTCCTGTCATGTCATACAGGCCGTAGCCGTTGGGCGGATAGGATTTTACCGGTGCTGCATGCAGATACCCATCGCGCTTTATGTTGTTTTTTGGAAATTTCCCCTGCCAAATGTTCATCATCCAGCGGCCATGGGGTGTTAAGGCATCGCCCCAGGGATACCGTTTTCGGTCTAAGCCGCCGCGGGCGGCAAACTCGAATTCTGCTT
>DATNQC010000367.1:0-1964 GCA_036702885.1 Oculatellaceae cyanobacterium
GTGGAAAGGATTGCTGTCCACGATGACGCCATCCATGTCGAAAACGAGAAAGGTATCCGCCGCTCCTGCAACCACCACGCCATCTCCTGAAGCTACCGTTCGTCATACACACTGATTTTACAACGGACACGGAAAATACCCCCGCCGGGAAAACAGTAAAGATTCGGGAGAAACGGCCGATACATCCGGGAGCATTGAATGGAGTAATTCCAGTGCTTCGCAGAAGCCGGCCCGCATTCACCCTGGCGGAATTATTGATTGCCCTGGGCATTTTAGGCGTGATTGCCACTTTCGCCATTCCCAAAGTCTTGAGCAGCCAACAGGACAGCAAGAAAAAAGCCGTGCTCCAGGAAACCATCTCGGCGCTGAATGCGGCGTTTACGCCTGCCTGCCTGCGGAAAGAAGTTTCCGACGCTAATTTCGGGACGTTTATAAGAACCCATATCAACGCCGTCAAAGTTTGCCCCGGCAACTCCATCACACAGGGATGCTGGCCCGATCCCGATCTTGCCGGGCAAGGCATTCAGCCTGGGCTGGTCATGCACAACGGAGCCATGGTCGCCGGACTGGACAATGATGACGGCGGAACGGGCATGGATACCCTTATCATCGACTGGAATGGGGAAGAGGGGCCTAACACGCAAGGCCAGGACCGTCTTGTGCTGCGCGCCCCCTTTGATAACACCAGCACGACCGACAGGGTTTGCACCATCCGGTGGGACCCGATGCACGGGGCTTCCCAATCGCTGTGGCTGTGGGCCTTCGAGTAGGCCGCGCAAGACTGCCGATGCCACCAGAACTCCGGATGCCTCCGCGCGTCTTTGATACAATAAAGCAAAGCAGTATTTTGACGATGAGGCATTCCGGCACGCATGGCAAACTTCCCCGTTTATGAGTTATTCGCGCTCCCCGGCCTGGAGCGCCTTGGTTCCATTCTGATGATGCTGCTCTTCATTAGCGTGCTGGTGATTGCCCATGAATTGGGTCATTTCTGGGTCGCGCGGCGCTGCGGCATCAAGGTGGAGCGCTTCGGCTTCGGCTTGCCATTTGGTCCGACGCTCTGGAGCAAGAACATTGGCGGCGTGGAATACTGCATTCATGCCTGCCTGTTCGGCGGCTACGTGTCCTTCCCGGATGACGATCCGGATAATCCCCTTCCCAAGGACGCCCCGGAACGCTTTGAAAACAAGCCCATCTGGGCGCGCTTTGCCGTGATGATCGCCGGTGTCACGGTCAACGCCATTCTGGGCTGGCTCATTATGTTCTTTGTGTTCATGACTTGGGGCTATCCCACCGGAGAAGCTGAAAATCGCGTGCTGGTTGGCGGGGTCACCAGCCAAAGCGCGCCGGCGGCTAAAGTGGGCTTTAAAAAGGGCGATGAGCTTAAAACCATCAACAACCAGCCCATTGCCGGGAAAAACTACGTGGAAATGGCGGAAACCGTCCGCAGCGCCATGAAGCGTTACGCCCTAAAGCCGGTGTCCATCGGCATTCTCCGCAACGGACAGGAAAAAGTCCTGACCGTCACCCCTGGAGAAGATGGCAAGATTGGCATTCAGCTAGCCGCGGTCGCCAAGTATGAGCCGGTGGCCGGTCCGCTGGATGCGGCCGGTAAAAGCACCACCTTTTTGAGCGATGTGGTTGGCAAGCAGGCGGTGGCGCTGGGACAGCTCTTCACCGGCAAAACCCCGCTGAGTGAACTGGCTGGCCCCATTCGCATTGTGAACGAAGGCGCCAGCATGATTGACCAAAACGGCATTCAGACCGGTTTGATGCTCACCGCCATCATCAGCATCATTCTGGCCGTTATGAACCTGCTGCCCATCCCGGCGCTGGATGGTGGACACATCTTCTTCCTGCTGATTGAAGCCATCAAAGGCTCGCCGGTGAAGCAGGAATTCAGAGAGCGGGTCACTCAGGCCGGATTCATCGGGTTATTGGGCTTAATTGCCTTCATTCTGCTC
>DATNQC010000368.1:0-6124 GCA_036702885.1 Oculatellaceae cyanobacterium
CTCCTGATCCGTGGAAATGGTTCCTTCGGAAATCACATTGGCCGTCGCGTAAATCGGAGTCTTGGCTTTTAACGCCAGTGCAATCGCATCGGAGGGCCTGGAGTCAATGATTTCCTGGTGTCCGTCCTTGTGGGTGAGATAGATGCTGGCGTAATAAGTATCCGAATTGATATCGTTGATTTCCACGCGGTTCACGGTGTACCCCGTGGCTTCGATCACGTTGTGCAGCAAGTCATGTGTCATGGGGCGCGCCGATTTGATATTTTCCAACTGGCGAATAATCGCGCTGGCTTCCGCCGTCCCAATCCAGATAGGCAGGGCGCGTCGGTTATCACTGTCATTCAGAACCACAATGGGCGTACCCGTCCGGGTATCCAAGGCGATTCCCATGACGTAGAGTTCAATCAGCGGTACGCCGTCAGGATTTACATTCTCGCTCAGAATGGTAAGCCCCTTTCTTTAACCTTGTCTTTCTATTGTATTTTTGGAAGCCCTGAAGGAAAAGAGCAACGGTGGTTTGGACCGATGTTTTTCCCTAGTGAAGGGGCTTTCCAGAGCAGTGCCTCCAGGAACCCATTCACACGGGCCGATACCCCAAACACCTGTTTATATTTTACAAAATAAACTTCAATCGCTGCTACGCCGGGAGAGGTAATTTCAACCATCCGAATGGCTAACGTCCGGATCCTGGGAGCTGGGTGCAGAATGAGATAAAGCTCGATAAGGAGCAATCAATAAACCAAGCAATGCGGACATCGTAAGCAGGCTGGCCAAGCTACCAGCCGCACATAACGCCGCTACTCCCTCGCAAGATCTGTGTCAACCGTGCTTTGCGGCACGGGTGGCAAAGGACCTAGTCGATCCAGGGGCCAGATTCTGAAAACAGCACGGCCAATCACGCGGTTTTCATCCGCAAAGCCCCAATAGCGACTATCCAGACTCAGATTGCGATTATCGCCCATCAGGTAGTACTTGCCGGGGGGAACGCGAATCGGCTTACACCAGGGCTCAGGCCGCATCAGGGTGCAGGTGTTGGCCAGTTCGCTCACATAAGGTTCATCCAGTTTGTGACCATTTACAAACACACCAATACCAGGCCGAACATCCACCGTATCCCCGGGCAGGCCAATCAAGCGCTTAATGTAGGCCACATCAATATTGTCTTCCTTCTTGTACATCAACCCGGAAAAGCCGGTTAGCCGGAGAAAGACGCTCCAGGGATCCTTTTTCAACTGTGTCATGGGTGGATAGAACACCAGCACATCTCCCCGCTGATAGGGCCGCACCCAGCGGGTGACTCGCTCAATAACCAGCCGATCGTCAATCCGCAACCCCGGTAACATGGATTCCGAGGGAATCAGTCGGAGTTCACCCAGGAAACTTTTGATCAGAATCAGGAAAACCAGAACAAAGACAATCACTTCGGTCAGTTCTTTCCCGATGAACAGAATGGAACGGGTCACTTGGTTCTTTTTCAAGCCCTCAACGGCTTGTTCAATCCGCTCCGGGGAGATATTGTGCTCCTGAAAAGCCTGAACAACCGCTGGATCGTTTGATAGGCAGCAGGCTTTTAGCATGTGCTCTACATCAATGTGCGCAGCAGGCTTGCCATTAGATGCCATGCGTAAGGCGTTGCCTAAAATGTCCGAACGCACATTGGCCGGCTCTGCGGCTTTTTCCAACTGCGTACGTAGTTTGGTCGGGGAAACGCCCAGATCCGTCAAAATTGCATCCAGACGGCTGAACTTTCGATTGGCCATGAGCAAGCCGCGCAAGTAATCCCGATCGCTAACGTTGTGTCCCCGCTTTGCCTTTTTCGACAGGCGTTCCGCCAAGTGAACCGCTTCCTTGACGTCATCCGAGTATCGCGCGTTTTGCACAGCCAAATCCTTTTTGAGCCTGCCAACTTGAATCATACGGTTGTTGGGAAGCGCAACCAAAAAATAGCGGAGCGCTCCGTGCCCCAATTCTAATATCAGGGCGTAGCAACAAGCAACCGTCCCCGCCAGGCAAGCTCGGATTTTAGCCCGCTTGCGCCTCCAATTGGCCACAACCTTTTGATCTCGCCTGTTGAAGCGCAGCTTCCGCCTGTTTGATCAGTTCCAAAACGGAAGGCATTTGAGGTCCAATAGAAACCAGACCAATACTCACGGAAAGCCCCACTGTTTCCCCTTCCCATTCAAACGGGGTCTCCGCAACCTTCCGTTGAAAACGCTCCAGCGCAATACGGGATTGCTCCAGGGCCGTCTTGGGCAGGAGAATCGCAAGGCTCTTGCCGCCGAAACGAGCTAAGACATCCACACTGCGGAATGATTCTTCCGCAAGTTTCGCGATATGGCGCAGCACTTCGTCTCCGCATGCATGGCCCCATTCGTCATTCAGGCGCTTGAAATTATCCACCGTGACGAGCGCCAGCGACAGGTCCAGCTCATACCGCTGAGAAGCTTTAAATTCCCGCTGCAGGACAGACAAAAAGTGCTTTTGGTTAAACAGATTGGTTAAGCTGTCAGAGATCGCAAGAAGTTCCGCCCGGGAATACAGATTCCGGAGCTTCATGAGGAGACGGATTTCGCTTTCAATCAGCGGAACCGGGAAAATCTGCGGATAATCCACCTTCTCCTTGGCGTAAAAGCACAGCGCACCCAGTAGCTTCCCCTCAACATAAACCTCCTTGACGTAGGTGGTTTGATACTGAACGGGCGGCGCCTCTTCTTCCAGCGCACCCACCACTTCGGATTCCAGCAATTCAAGCTGCTGAGCCGTCAGTCCCCGGTCTTTAAACCGCTCAAAGAAGCGATCCATCATCGTTTCAATTTGCGACTTCGACAGCTTCTCCCCTTCCGGCACATGGAACATCACCTGGCGCGGGCTTTTATTGTCATCGTTGTAAAAGATGGCGGCTGCATCATAATCAATCAGACTTTCCAGCAGGCTGAAGAGCATATAATTCAGCAGGCTGGGATCATGCACTAAATCCGCCAGGCTACGGAATTCCACCATCAGGGTGGACTCTACCAGCGATGTATCCAGGATTCGTCCCAGGCGGGTCTGGATATCCAACGGGTTGCGGCTGTGCATGGTACGAAGCCGCTGCTTTTCCTCCAGCCCCATCCGCTCATACACTTCCAGCAACATCTGGATTTTCCGCAGCAACTTCGCTTCCAGTTCATCCGTTCGTAAAAAATCATCGGCTCCGGCCTTAACACCCCAGAACCGATCCATTTTGTCCGCCTTGTCAGCAATCAGTAATACCGGAAGCCGCTTCATGACCGGGTCATGCTTGATTAGCCGACAAATCTGATAGCCATCCAGCTCCGGGGCAGCACTGCCAGCCAGGATAATGTCCGGAATCAATTCGTAAGCACGATGCACCCCATCGCTGCCATGAGCAACCGTTTCCACATCAAAGCCGTGTTTTTCCAGCGCATTGCGGCAGAGTTCGCCAACCGCTGCATCCGGATGAATCAGCAACACCTGCATTCGGGTTGCTTTGGGATGGTGAATGTCAACCTGCATGTCGGGGCCTACTGAATCCATTGATATCCCGTCATCTCTTCAATCAGTCGGTCTATACCGGACAGAAACTTTCCAATGAATGATCAATCGGAAGGGACACCGGGTCCTGCCTCTCTATCCATATCCGGCTATCGTGTTTCTAGCTCACTCCTAGTAGTATAACGTACCCACTGTTTTTTATTATGTCGGCCATTCAAGAAAAAATTCAAGATTCCGAAACAAGATATCAATCGGATGTTTACAAAAGACAACACGATGGCTCCTGAAACTCCTCCGCTTAATGGAAGCCGAGGAAGGCCATCATTTTTTAAGATCAGATATATACTTTTGATTTTGACGTGGGAACGGTAGTTGAGCGTAAGAAAGCCGTGGCATGGCGAAGGGACCTGAAAATCTAGAGCCGGAAACCTTTGGGGAAAATGTCTTTTACGATTCCATCCAAGGGATGGTGTTTGTAGGCGGCTCTCCAAAGGACGTGGAGTCCATTTTTACAGAACCCGCCCAGTCTCCCGCACCGGAAGAAAAAATCTCATTCAGCCTGGAAAGCGTTCACCAGCTTTATGAATCCGGCCTGCTTCAGAACTTCAAGAAAGACTATGCCGGCGCCATTGAATCACTCGAAAAGGCTTACACGCTCTACCTCAGTCATCGCCATTTTCTGGGGGCCATTTTCTGCCTCATTGAGCTTGGGTGGATCAAGTACGTTCACGATAAAGAGGACGGACTTTCCAAATCCAGCCGTCTGTTTTCCGAAGCGCTGAAAATGATTAACATCCATATGCACGAGGCGGGTGTGAATGAAGCAAGAGCCCGTCTGTTGCATTATCAGGGGTTGGTTCAATATCGCCAAAGGCAGTATGGCGAAGCCGTCAAAAACTTCATGTACGCAAAAACGTTCTGTAAACCGGACGGTGCAGATGCTGCTCGCATCTTTGACAGCCTGGCGGTGCATTACGAACACACCAACGACTACTACCGCGCCATTCAATGCCTCCATACGGCGCTAGAACTCAAAAAAAGGAACAATTGTTTCTATGAGCAGGCTCAAAGCTGCCAAATCCTCGGGCGCATCCACATCTTGCGGGAAGAGTACGAAAAAGCATCCGACTACCTGCATCAAGCCCTGAAAATTGCCGTCGAAATCCAGGATTTACGCCGTACTGCCAAGATCAAAAACGACCTAATCCGGCTGAACATCTACCAGGGGAAGCTGGAAAACGCCCTAGAGCTTATTGCCGAAGTCAAATTGGAATGTTGCAGCAAGAGCCTCCGCATCCCCTACGGCATAGCCCTGTTTTACCAGGCCTACATCCACTATAGCCAGTCGGATCTGGACGCTGCGCGCGCCCTGCTGGAAGCGGAGATTCTGCCCATCTTCAACAAATACGGGTATCGCAAGGGGCTTGCCATGGCCAGGCGCCTACTCGCCTGCATTCACCACCGCACCAACGAGGAAACCCGCGCCATTGAGGAAATGAGCGAGGTCATCGCCGTCTTCAAGGAAGAAGGCGAAGTGGCTGAACTCGCCAAGACCTATTACGAGCTGGGGAAAATTTACACCAGCCTGAACGAACAGAAACTGGCGCTGGCCAGCATGCTGGAAGGGTTGAAAATCGCCGAGCAAAACGGTCTGGACTTCCTGACCAGTCATATTGAAGACGAGATTCTGCGCCTGGATGAGCGCAAATGGCAGGAAATCGTGGAAAAGCGCGCCAGCCATGACCGTGTGTTCGAAAAAGACACCGATCTCATGAACGCGCTATCGGCCATCAGTGAACAGAAGAACGAAGCCTCGGCGGAAGACAACCCCCACAAACGGCTGGTTTCCCTACTGCGTGTTGGTCAAGCCATGGCCGCAGAACGAAACCTGGACAAACTGCTTGCCCTCGTAATGGAGGAAACGGAATCCGCCCTGGAAGCGGATCGCTGCACCGTGTTTATTTACGATCGGGAACGGAACGAATTATGGTCCAAGGTCGCAGCAGGCACGGATGGACAAGAGGAAATCCGCTTTCCGGCTCACTTGGGGCTTGCCGGCTACGTGGTCAAGACCGGCGAAGTGCTGAACATCAAAGACGCCTACGAAGATCCCAGATTCAACAAGGAAATCGATAAAAAAACCGGTTATCGGACCCGAAACATCCTGTGTATGCCGATGAGGAACCGTAAAAACGAAATCATCGGCGTGTTTCAGGTTCTGAATAAGCGCTCCACCTTCTTTAACAAGGTGGATGAGGACATGCTGGCCGCCATTGCCGCCTATGCAGGGGTTGCCATCGAAAACGCCACCATGGCGCACGAAATGAAAGTATCCTTTGACAGCTTTGTAAAGACTCTTTCCAGTACTATCGACGCCCGCGACCCCATCACTGCCGGGCATTCCGAACGCGTGGCGGAATACGCCACTCTGTTGGGTGAGGAAATGGAGCTTCAGGATTCGGAAATCGAGTGCATCCGCTACGCATCCCTGCTGCATGACATTGGAAAAATCGGCATCCGGGAAGACATCCTCAAAAAAGATGGCCGCCTGACAGAAAAAGAATACCGGCACATCCAAAAACACGTGTACTATACGCACGAAATCCTGAAAAACGTTCACTTTGAACGC
>DATNQC010000369.1:0-2441 GCA_036702885.1 Oculatellaceae cyanobacterium
TGGTTGGAAGTTGCCCTTTGTGGTGCTGGCACTGCTGGGAGGCGCGTATTGCGTGATCGTATCCCGAGGCGTGCCCGAGCCTCCTTTTGGCGTGCGCCGGGGTTCGGAAAGGGCCGGCGGTTCAACGTTGGAGGTCCAGCCTCAAGAGGTGGGACAGCCCCTACTGGATAGCGCGTCCAGATGGAAGTTTCTGATGTACATGGCTGCATGCCACTTTCTCACCATGTACAGTTTCACCATGATGCTCACCTGGCTCCCTTACTACTTGGAAACGTCCGTGGGGTTTGAGGCCGAGATGGCGGCTGCGATACCCGGAGTGATGCCTTTGGTTATGGCGCCTGCAGCCATACTGTGGGGGGCTGCGGCGGACAAGCGCAAGGACAGAAATTTTGTGCTTTGGATTTGCCTTCCTGTCGCCGGCACTGCCGTGGCGTTGATTCCGGCAGCGGGTTCGGCGGCATTGCTGGTGCTTGCCTTAATCCTGTATGGGGTGACCGGCAAGCTCGCGTTTGACCCGATATTGACCGCCGCGGTGGCGGAAAACTCACCCCCTCATGCCCATGGGTTGTTCCTGGGATCCTTTAACTTTGCGGCATGTTTGGCGATGGTCATAGCTCCCTCAGTTACCGGTCTTATAGCCGAAAAATCAGGAAGATTCGATGTCAGCTTCTTTATGGCAGGGGCATTCCATCTCTTGGCCCTCCTGGCATTGGTCCAAGCCAGGGGCAGTCTGTCAAAAAGGGCGTCCCGCATACAGAGTGAGAGGATCTGAAAGGAAGTCGCCCCGAAGCCTCAAAACAATACGGCTAGCAAGGGGCAAGGGGGAACCAAGCATGGCCGGACAGGACTTTGTGGATGCATCGGTGGCCCATAGCGAAGCCAGGGCCCGTTATGCCCGCCAATTTGTAGCAGAGGCGACGGTGAAGCAGCTGCAATCTGCGATGGCATCAGGCGAGCTTCCCTCACGTCCGGATCAAGCCGGAACGTTAGCCTCGGACTATAGAGGACTGAAATCGGTCATTCGGTTAGTGAGCGGATTTTTTGTGATCCGGGTTTGCCTCGGACTGGACTGAAACTGAAGGTGAATGGGCATACTCTCTTTCCCGAAAACAACCGGAGTTAGTTTTTGTGGAAAGTCTAAGCCCAATAGGATTGTGCCTACCGATTGTCATGTTGCAAATGCAGGTTAGCCTTATCCCCTAAGGTTCAGTTACGAAGTATGAGCTAAATTGAAGAGCCGGTTCTCATGGAGCGACCGGCTCTTTCTCATACAAGCTGTCTCTTGAGCACATCTATGGCGATGTTTTCTTTCTTGAACGGTGCTGCTGTAAAGCATCGTCGTGCCTACTGTTACGAACGCCGATGCGAGGCTATCATGTAGCTTCTTTATGAACGGGTTCTTCTTCTGACAAGGAGGTTGTTATGGAGAGACTGAAAATGAAAATGGTCGGGCCGACAGGATTTGAACCTGCGACCTCTTGAACCCCATTTAAAAACCAGGCGTCTAAGGATATCCATAACCGTCAACATGCTGGGATTTTATTCTACGCAGGTCTGTATTTTTCATGGTTTTCTACCAAGATTCCTGTCAGATTCCTGTCAAATTTCCGGTCAGTTACCTCGGGAATTATCAGCGTCATCACTGTCCAGAAAGGTGATTGATGGGAGATCTGTCTAGATTAGTGTTCAAAAGGAGGGCTGTCTTTTGAATAAACTGACGACACCTGTAAGGCGGTTTTGCCAAGCTATATTGCGCCAATATCCGTTAATGAAAAAAGAACTTGCGGCCCTGGAGGAAGAAAAGCAGGCCATAGCTGAAAAAGTGCCTGTCGCTACTTGGCAGGAACCTGTTCGAGTGAAGGCTATAGGAGACCGAACGGCCAACCAGGCTTTTAAGCTGTTACGGCTGGAAGAGATGTGGAGTAAGACCCGCTTTTACGTCCAAGCCGTTGAAGACCTGCTGGCCTACCTTGATGAAGAAAAGCGGAAGCTTATTGAACTACACTACTTTGACGGTTATCCCATATGGAAAGTAGCCCTGAAAATGGGCATTGACGAATCAACGTTCCATAGATACCAGACAGCTATCCTTATCCTGCTGGCTAACAGGCTGGGATTGTAGTGCATTGCTAATCAGGTATATATTCCAAGATGTCGCCTGGCTGACAATTGAACAGTTTACATAGCTTCTCCAGTGTATCGAAGTCGATACGTTTCACTTTCTCATGGTAAAGGTTTGAAATCGTATTCCGATTTAAGCCTGTTTTTTCGTGAACACTTTGAATGGTTTCCCTATATTTACCCATTAATAGCGACAAGTTACACTTAATCATTAGTCATCCTCCTTTCTTGCTTAAATAATACAGTATTTTGCTCAAAAAGGCAACAAATGTCAAGGCCCATACGGGCGAATACTTCGCCGACTAGCATATGTGTTCACC
>DATNQC010000373.1:0-4194 GCA_036702885.1 Oculatellaceae cyanobacterium
CCGTAGGTCTGGCGAACAGATGGAGTACGGGATTCGTCTTTGATTCTGAAGGTTATAAGCGGGACAATTTGATAGAAAGGCCAGCCTATCTCATGAAATTCCGTGAGCATTTTAGCCAAAAAGTGCCGGGTTTGAATCTGACCTTGTTTGAAACCACGCTCTTTGCCTCATTGCTGATGATGTGCATGATCATTGTCGCGGATAACCTGACTGGCCGTGACGTGGGGAGTTATGAACAGGTCAAGATGGCCAAACTGAAAGCTGAACAGGATTTGATGGCCTTGCGCCGTTTTGGCGGCTAAAAATCCGGAATGTGGCAGTCTCTGGAGAGTCTTTACGAAGGGGTGACCTCTGCCAGAAATCGGCTTGGGCTTGCACTGCGCGATTTTTTGAGTGGTAATGGACCGGTATATCGGGAAATTGCAGAGCCAAAACCGACTTTTGCGGATAATCCGGAAGCCTGGAATCGGCTTCGGCACTTGAATCAGCACTATCACCTGGAAAGCCTGACGCAGCGTGCTTCTGTCACGCGCTATCTGGAAACGTTGACGTATCTGGACTGGCTGGATTACTTCCGGGAGCGGGAGCCGGAGGCCTTTCAACAAGCGTTTTCGGGAGACGGTGAGCGAGTCTGGCTGGATGTGGGAAGTAAGAACTGGTCTTATGTAGAGGCGTTGATGGCCTTTGCGCCGGAAGCTTTTCGCATTGAGGGGATTGAGATTGATCCAAATCGCCGCTATGTGGACTTGCGAACCCGGCGGCAATATGCGGAAGCCTATTTGCAGGCGTTGCCGGAAAGTGTACGGAAACGGGTACGCTATCGGGCAGGTAATGTGCTGAATTATCGCCAGTCTGCCAAAGTGATTAGCCACTTTTTGCCGTTTGTCTTTAAAGAGCCGCACCTGGCCTGGGGCTTGCCACTGGGCTTGTTTCGACCGGAAGCTATTCTGGGGCATGTTCTGGATCTGCTGGAGCCTCACGGGCTGCTTCTGATTGTGAATCAGGGCGAGGCGGAGGCGTCGCGTCAGGAAGAACTTTTGAAGGAGGCAGGCAAAACCCGCCCGATTACCGTTAAAAGTCTTGGACAATTGCCTGTGCGCTTTATAGAGTATCAGTATCTCCGTTATGGTTGGCTGTGCATCAAGCGTGGTAATTGATTTATGACAGTTGTAATCACGTTAGCGAGCCGCAATGAAGGTAAACGGCGCGAGCTCTGCCGTCTGGTTGAGACGTTGGAATTGCCTTTTCCGATTGAAATTGCATTGAATCCATCTGCTGACGATGTGGAGGAAACTGGCGCCAACTTTATTGAAAACGCGATGCTAAAGGCCAAAGCGACGCCGCCGGTGGTTCCGAACGGCTGGGTGTTGGGAGAGGATTCTGGTTTGATTGTGGATACGCTGGATGGTTGCTACGGGATTTCACCATTTCCGGGCATTTATTCAAACCGCTGGCTAACCCCGGAGCGTCGGGATGAACTGTTGGGGCGTTCTTTTCCTAACCGAATGCCGTTGGATCGGGTGACGGATACGGGCATCACCAACAGCGACCTTTGCATGGGCATTTTGAAGCTGATGGAAGGCAAAACCAACCGGAATGCGCGCTATGCCTGCGGGATGGCTTTGTGGAATCCTGCTTTGCAAACCAGTTTTGAAACTCTGGCTTTTACCGAACTGGAAGTGCTGAACGGGGAACCGAGAGGTGAAAATGGCTTTGGCTACGATCCCATCATGCTGCCACAAGGTCAAAACAAAACCATGGCGGAACTGGATGCGGATGAAAAGAACCGCATTAGCCACCGGGGTATAGCTTTTGCCGACGTGTTGCGCTTTCTTGCGGAGCATTACGCGGCAAACGCCGCGCACACATAGCGCTTAACCTTCTGAGGCGTGCTTCTGCCCCAATGCGCTGATCGGCTTCATCATTTACGACTGTAACCTCTTTGTCGAGCACATCCTCAGAAAGCGAAATGTCCATTTGCCTAGCAAATGCAGGGCTGACCCCTGATGCGCTACTGGAAGAAAACCTTGCCGAGTAGCGATGCCCAGCGGAGCGGTAAGCGTTGCAGTAGTGGAATCGCCTGATAGAGCGCGGCAACCTGTTGCGCTTCCCGGCGGTACTTTTTCCAGACGGGAAAAGCCCGCAAACTGGAAGCCAACTCCGGCGAGTGCTGGACCAGCCACTCCAGTTGGTTGATCCGGTTGGTGTAGGCCTCCCATTCATCGAGAGGACACAGTTGCATCGCCAGGCGGTCAATGGTTTGCTGCCAGGCAATCACGTCTGCTCTTCGCCGTAGAAAACGGCTGCGTCGGGGGCGTACACTCATCGGTCAAATCCCGTTTTTTCTGTGGTTCCGACGAATAAACAGTACAAAATCAACGGATAGGGGACGGAATTGCCTAAGATTGTATCCGTTGTTATTTCATTTTGCAGTCGCCCAAGTGGGTACTCGGCGGATCGCCTGCCGGGTAATGGGCGAAAGGCTTCCGTCCGAGCACCTTGGGTATCAATGTGAAAAAGGGGTTTTTTAACTGGAACTTCCTGGTTTGTTGACTCAGGCGTTTGCGGAAATCGGAAGCGCATAGGCTTCGTCAAACGGGACGAATTTGTCGGTTGCAAAGTCGTAGACATCAATCTCGCCCGTTTCAATGTGGTAAAACCACCCGTGCAGGTTGAGTTTACCAACGGCAAGCCGGGCTGCAACCGATGGGAAGGTTTTCAGGTGGCTAAGTTGCACCTGAATGTTCCTTTCAACGCAGCGGTGGAGCTTCTCCTCCTGGCTAAAGCCTTCCGTTTCAGCCTCGATAATGGCACGCGTGGTTTCTGCATAAGAAATCCACTGTTTCAGAGTTGGGCTGCCTGCGAGTTTGCTTTCGTCCAACAGTGCGCTCATGGCGCCGCATGTACTGTGTCCGCAAACGATGATGTGTTCAACATTCAGGACGGTGACAGCATACTCGATGGACGCTGCCGTTCCACCGTAGGGCGTGCCATGGGGTGGAACAATATTGCCCGCGTTGTGGATCAGGAACATGCTTCCCGGATCGGTTTGCGTAATCAGCGATGGATCAACGCGGGAATCGGAACAGGTGATAAACAGGACCTTGGGCTCTTGCCTTTGGGCAAGCACTTTGAATAGATCTCGTTTTTCAGGATAGACCTCTTCCTGGAACTTTTTTACACCCGCCAGCACGGGCGCAATGGAATTGTTGGAATCAAACTTGTACATAGGCTCTCCTTATGTACCAGAACAAAACTGTTTAAGGTTTGTGGCGCATTTTGCAAGACCAAACCCAAATATTGTCACCATCTCAGGTGATTGAAGTATCTTGGTACTATGCGGGATCAATGTTTCCGTATGGTGGCGCCCGGCTTTGCCTGGATTCAAGCCAATGACAAGTTGTGACAAAGGATGGCGGCAAAAAGACTTCGAGGGAATGTTCCGCAAGGAGGTTTTCATCCTCTACAACCCGATCTTGCCGGACCGGGACTCTTTTTTCGCTGTGATGAATGCCTTTGATTTCATAAACAATGGATGAAATCGGGGTTTCTTCGGATTGCCGCCATTCTTCAATGACAGAGTATGGCAGAACCGAGCCGAACAAAAGCAGGGCAAAAACCAGCAATAAGGCAAATGGCTGGCGAAAGAACCTACATTTGCCGAGTTTTTTCGCTGTTGCCTGCAAGTGATATAACCCTCTTTGCAAACATTCTAGGTTTAGTATTATAGCACCCGTTCTTGAGGAATCCGGGAAATTCCGTTGAATTTCAGCTAAGGACAGGCCTTCTTGAGGTTTTGAAAGCTGTTTTGCTTGTATCGACCAATTTTTGGCGAACTGAAATGAGCTTGCTTAAGAAATCTTGACGTTTACAGTGTTGGGGATCCGCCTTTACATCATTTAAGCTTTTCTTGCTCTCCTGAGATTGCGGAAAAGCATAAAAATCAAGCTCTATCGGGGTATAATGGGCGCATCATGGCTGGACGAATTTTTGTGGTAAGCGGCCCCTCCGGGGTTGGTAAAGGAACTTTATGCGAGCTGCTGCTTAAGCAGGACGCTGAGCTTCAGCTTTCCATTTCGGCAACCAGCCGCGCCAAACGCGCGCATGAACAAGAGGGAGTCCATTATTTTTTTGTGGACAAGGCGGCGTTTGAAGCCATGATTGCGCATGACCAGGCGGAACCAGACCTAACGC
>DATNQC010000382.1:0-4630 GCA_036702885.1 Oculatellaceae cyanobacterium
TGTCTGTGAAGTGGTGGGCGTGTTTCGGTGGGCTTCCAAGTTGGGGGAAACCCGCTTTTGGGAGCCGGTTGAAAATATTCTGAAAAATACGGTACAGGCTCATGGCATACCGGATTTGGTTTGTCCCGGCATGAACCATTACGAGTTTTCCACGATTTTGGAGCGCTATCAGCCGGATGTCGTGCTGGTTGCCTCCTGGGGAGAAATTCTGAAGCCTCACTTGCTGGAACGTTCAGACACGCTGTTTGTCAATTGCCATCCTTCCAAGCTGCCGGCGCACCGGGGCGCTAACCCGTATGCCTCTGTCATTCTGGCGGATGAAAAGGAAACCGGTGTAACCTTCCATTTAATGGTCCCTGAGATTGATGCGGGTCCGATTTTACTGCAGGAAACCTGTGAACTTACGGAGCATGAAACGGGTGATAGCCTCCGACAGAAGTGTGGTGACGTGGCCGCGCGTATGACGCCTATTCTATTAAAGAAGCTGGCAGCGCATTGTATTGACGGAGCCCCGCTCGAAACGAAAGTGCAGGATCCTTCACAACAGAGCTATTATCCTCCGCTGAAGCCTGAAAGTGGCTTAATTCCGTGGGAATTGGATGCGAAGGGCGTCTATCGACATTGTCGGGCGATGTTCCCCTGGAACGTTTGCTATAGTTACCTGGAAGGCCGACGGATGGTTCGGTTGTTCAGTCCACACTTTATGCCGGTTCCTCAGCCAAATCCTCAACCAGTTCCAGGAGGGACCATTCTGGCGTATCGGCGGGGCATTTTGACGATTGCCCTTTCAGATCCTTATTGGGTGATGGAGGTGCCAGCCTTTCAAATGGTGGGGCGGGAAGGAGGCGCTTGGCCATTGTGGCTAAGCCGGTTAGTGGCTCCGCTTTGGTTTAAACCAGGGAAGCGTTTTGGGCCAAAGATGCTCTGAAACCCGCTGAATCTTGCCATGAGTGCCAAAAAAGGTAACTCATCGGGGGTGCCTTTCTCATCAATTTGTTAACGACGCTACTTGATTGGGTAAAAGGGGAGAGCATTGGGGATAAACCGGCATTCTATCGCGATTTCGGTACCGGCTCCGATATTTTTGCGATATAATAGCCGCACCGTCGGTTGCCCGGTTTACTGCAGAGAGACGGGTTGATTGACCGGGCGATCAGTCAGACGGAAGGGCTTGAAGGCAAGTCCTTCTCCAGTTGAGTCAGAAAGGCGGATGAATCTTGAGTGCACAACAGCAGATTTTTGGGGACGGCAAGATAGTTCCGATTAGTATTCGGGACGAAATGCGCCGTTCCTACATCGATTACGCCATGAGCGTTATTGTAGGCCGAGCCTTGCCAGATGTTCGTGACGGGCTGAAACCTGTCCATCGCCGTATTTTGTATGCTATGCACGAAATGGGGCTGTCTCCCGACAAACCCTTTAAGAAGTGCGCTAAAGTGGTGGGGGAAGTATTGGGTAAATATCACCCGCACGGTGATACAGCCGTTTATGATGCATTGGTGCGCTTGGCTCAAGACTTTTCAAGCCGCTATCCCCTGGTAAATGGCCATGGCAACTTTGGCAGCATTGAGGGGGATAATGCCGCAGCCATGCGGTACACGGAGTGTAAGCTCACTCCCATTGCCACCACCATGCTGGAGGACATTGAGCAGGATACGGTTGACTTTGTTCCCAACTATGACGGCTCCGAAGAAGAACCGTCCGTGCTGCCGTGCCGACTGCCGATGCTGCTGCTTAACGGTTCCAGCGGGATTGCGGTGGGTATGGCCACAAACATTCCGCCCTTTAACCTGGGCGAAGTGGTGGATGGCGTTTGCGCCCTGATAGACAACCCGAACATGACTCCGGACGATATGATGCAGTACATCAAGGGGCCGGATTTCCCAACAGGGGCTCATATTATCGGTTATTCCGGTATTCGGGAGGCTTTCCGGACGGGACGCGGCAGTATCACGATGCGTGCTGTGGCGACGATTGAGCAGATCCCCGGTGGCAATGGACGCCAGGAACGCACCGCCATTGTCGTAACGGAAGCGCCGTATCAAATCAATATCAGCAACCTGATTGAAAAAATGGCGGATCTCGTCCGTGATAAAAAGCTGGAAGGCATCAGTGACCTGCGGAATGAGTCCGATCGGGATGGGATGCGTCTCGTCATCGAGCTGAAGCGTGATGCCAAGCCTGATGTCGTCCTGCGGAACCTGTACAAGCATACCCAGCTCCAAACCACCTTTGGGGTGAATATGCTGGCCTTGGTGAAGAACCAGCCGCGCTTGCTGAACATTGTGGATGTGCTGAGCGAGTTCATCGAGCACCGGGTGGAAGTGATTGTCCGCCGGACGCGCTTCCTGCTGAACAAGGCACAGGCGCGGGCGCACATTCTGGCTGGTTTGATGATTGCCATCGGTGATCTCGATAACATCATCAAGTTGATCCGTAATGCGGAATCTACAGAAGTTGCGCGGGAGCAATTGACCAGTCAGTACAGCCTGGATATCGAGCAGGCCAACGCGATTCTGGAAATGCAACTGCGTCGCCTGACTGGTTTGGAACGCGAAAAAATCAACGCGGAACATGCCGATTTGATGGTGAAAATCGCTGAATACAACGAGATTCTGGCAAACCGCAGCCGAGTCCTTGCGATTATCAAGGAAGAGCTGCTGGAAGTGAAGGAAAAGCATGGTGATTCGCGTCGCACGCAGGTCATGCCGGATGAAAGCGATGGCTTTACCATTGAAGATCTGACGCCCAATGACGCGATGGCAGTGTTTATTACCCGGCAAGGTTATATCAAGCGGATTCCACTGGATACCTTTGAACGCCAGAACCGTGCAACGCGAGGTAAAGGCGCGATAAAAACCCGCGAAGAAGATGACGTGACGCACTTTTTTACTGCGGGCATGCATAGTCATGTGCTGTTCTTCACCAGTAAGGGACGTGCATATAGCCTGAAGGTCTATGATCTGCCGGAAGGCGGACGGGCGGCCAAGGGGCTTGCCATCATTAACCTGCTGGCGCTGGAGCAGGACGAAAAAGTGACGGCTGTTGTCCCGGTGAAGGACTTTGATTCCTCCAAGTTTCTGATTATGCTGACCCAGCAAGGCTGGATTAAGAAAATCCAGTTAGATAACTTCGCCAATATCCGCCGCTCGGGGATTATTGCCATTGGCTTGGAGAACAACGATTATCTGGGCTGGGTCTTGCCGGCTACAGATGACGATGATTTGCTCATCGGCAGTAGCCTAGGGATGGCGATTCGCTTCCCGGTCAAGGATTTGCGGCCTTTGGGGCGGACAGCGCGCGGCGTTACGGCGATGAAGATGCGCACGGGCGATTCGATTGTGGATTTCAGCGTCCTGCCGTCTTCTTCCAATGATGTCGATGTGCTGATCATTACCAATGATGGTTTTGGCAAACGGACGAACGTTTCCGAGTTCCGCGTGCAGAACCGGGGCGGTATTGGACTGATTTCCACCAAGTTCAAAAATGCACAAAGCCGCGTGACCAATACGGCTGTCGTCAATGAGAATGACGAGTTGATGATTGTCAGCGCAAATGGCGTGGTGGTCCGGTTGAGAGCCGGAGAAATCTCCCGCCAGAGTCGGATGGCGACCGGTGTGCGTCTCCAGAATCTGGATGAGAACGATTACGTGGCTTCCGTCACTAAAATTGTTCCGATTGATGAGGAGGAGAATGCATCGTCCTCTTCTGCGGCCCAACAAGGCAAGATGGATTTATAAGACTCCATCCTTTCCGAATGCAAAAGCCCTCGGAACTCCGGGGGCTTTTGTTTATTAGTGCCAAAGTGGGGAATGGCTGACTCAGTCGTTTAGTCTTCAGTTTGCAGAATTGTGGTGCACTTCAAGCCTGCTGAACAGAGCTTCAGGATGCGGTGATATTGGAAACCCAATCATTTAAAAAGCCTCCCAACTATGGGAGGCTTTTTAAAGCTGGGGCGAAAGGATTCGAACCTCTGAATGGCGGGACCAAAACCCGCTGCCTTACCACTTGGCGACGCCCCAATCAGGAAACGGCTTGCCTGAGGCTTTTTTATTCTAGCGGGGAGGATAGATGAAAATCAAGCGCCTTTTTTGAGAAAACGGATCGAATGTTAAGCGACCTCATGATGACGCGGCAATGCGCTGGAGACACGCCACAATATCGGCCGTGGCGTTGGGATGCCCCAAGGCGCGTGCCGACTGTCGCATGCTGTCCATGAGGTTCGGGGTGTGTAGCAAGGTCCGGAGTTCGTCAGTAAGACGGCTGCCGGTACAGTCAGCGTCTTCTATCATGCGGGATGCGCCGGAACGGACAGAGGCCAGGGCGTTCTTACGCTGGTGATCGGCGGCTGCATACGGGTAAGGGACCAAAATGGTGGGAATGCCGCAGACGTACATTTCCGACAGGCTGAGAGAGCCGGCCCGACAGATGGCGATATCCGCAAGCGTCAACAATGCCGGCATTTGGGCGGAATAAGGCATGTGCCGATAGAACGGGTGCTGCCTGAGATTGGGATCTCGCTCGTCCAGTGCGGTTAGCGTCTCTTCGTAGAGCTTTTTGCCGGTGACATGGAGCACCGCCAGATCCAGCTCGTTGAGCAAGGTTGGCAATGCTTCAACAACGGCCTGGT
>DATNQC010000384.1:0-1898 GCA_036702885.1 Oculatellaceae cyanobacterium
TTGCTGAACACACTGGATCCCGATAAGCCACTGGCTGTTCTGCACGCAGCCAGCGCTTCTCATGGCAAGCAGATTGAGCTCTCCAAGTTTCAGGAAAGCCTTCAGAGGCTTCATGCGGCGGGTTATCAATTGCTGGCCACAGGAACGCAGAGTAACTTTGATGGATACGAGCAATTGGCCAGCGAAGCTGGCGTTCCATTGCTGAATTTGGCCGGAAAAACCTCCTTGCGAGAAACGTTTGCACTGTACAAACGCACTCGGCTGCTCCTCACCGTGGATTCCAGCCCCGTTCATCTGGCTGCGGCTGCTGGCGTACCCAATGTTGTTGGTATTTTCGGCCCTACCAACCACAAACAATGGGGGCCTCATAATCCCCATACGCGATTTGAACCCGTCTTTATCGATCTCCCCTGTCGCCCCTGCTACCCCAAAGTGTGCAGTCATAACAACTGCCGCACGCTGATTTCAGGGTCATTGGTGGCTCAATCCGTGGAAAAACTCCTGACCGACAATCAGACGCCGCTGCCACCCCCCGAATCCTAAAGGCGCACCGCTGCTTCCAAGGCAGCCTGATTGTCCCGCCAAACCTGCTCCAGCGGCTCTCCGCCTTCTTCATCCGGATTGGGCGGCAACTCCAGGGTCACTACCGGAATCTGCCGGATTTTACCCGCATACGTCCCAAAAGAACCGGGCGTCGGGTAACCGATATCCGCCACCACGGGATAGCCGGATTCTGCGGCCATCGCCTCCGCGAGCGCCTGCCCCGGTCCGTCGAAGTTCAGTACCTTATAAGGAGAATGCACCGTCACGATTTTTCGAGGGCGGTATTTCTCAATCAGAGACATCACCAGCCGGGTTTCCGGCTCACTGCCCGGCGCGGAACCGGAATAGTAAATCGTTCCCTGATTCTCTTCCTGCCATTCCGGCGTGGGATAGTTGCGGTTGAGATCCACGCCGTTTGCGTTCATGCGCGTATCCAATGCCAAACCATCCGGGTTGAGCGCCGGGACAATCAAAATCGGCTTTTGCGCAAAATCGATCGGCCCTTTAGCAAAATTCCCGGCCTGCAGGCTTTCAATCCAGTGGTTCAGCAATTCCGTGCTGATTTCCTCATCCCCGTGAAACGCGCCGATAAACAACGTATCCAGCGTTGCTGCTTCCGGCGAGCCAAACAGCACCCCCTCAATCGGGCGCTTCTGGACAGAATAACCAAGCAGAAGACGATGGGCTACAACAGTCAGGCTCATCCTTCCATTGTAATCTATCCCCAAGGCTTAAAGATTTTCTTTACGCTTCCCGCTAATCAAAAGGGAATAAATCAACTTAGCTTTCTGAGGAACACGCGCCTCAGGAGGGGTTAAATACCCCCTAAAACCAGCGCTGGACAAGCTGCCACAAATGCGGCACAAAAATACAGGCACCCGTAGCAGCCACCGTCGCCGCCGTCAGCAGGCATGCCCCCGCCGCAGCATCTTTCGCGGCCTTGGCTTTTTCGTGGTAAATGCCGCCGGTCATCAAATCCACCGTGTATTCAATGGCAGTATTTAGGGTTTCAACAGCCATCATCACGCCCATGCACAACACCAGGATTGCCCATTCCACCGGACTGATACCCAGTAAAACACCTGCCGCAATGGTCAGCGCGGCAAGACCCGCCTGTGTCCTCAGGTTACGTTCGCTTTTAAAGGCAAGGCGGAGGCCATTCAGTGCAAATCCAACGCTTTGGGCAAAATTCTTGCTCTTAAAGCTCGGTGGCATGGTCGCCCGACTGGAAATCGGGATGACTTTGGTTTCAGATTGGCTTTGAACAGTCATGCGTCTTATTCCGGCTTAAGGCCCGCAACCGGGTTCTGGCTCCGATCTATTTGATTAAAAACCGAATCCAACAACAATTGCTG
>DATNQC010000438.1:0-2646 GCA_036702885.1 Oculatellaceae cyanobacterium
CCATTGGGCAGTTCTACGGCATCGGCCCCAAGACGGCATCCAAGCTGCAAGCGCTTGGCATTCAAACCGGGCGGGATTTGAAAAACCTGCCCTTTGCGCAAATGAAGGCAATCTTCGGGAAATCCGCCGATTTTTATTATCACCTGGTGCGCGGTCAGGATGATCGCCCGGTCGAAACCAACTGGGTGCGGAAATCCGTTGGTTCTGAAACGACTTTTCCCCAGGATTTGCACGATATTCGGGAGATGATGGCGGCGCTCGCTCCCTTGGCGCAAGAGGTGCTGGAGTGGATGGAGAAACACCAGACCTACGGGCGAACCATCACCCTTAAGGTGAAGTATGCCGACTTTCAGCAGCATACCCGCAGCCGAACGATGGCTCACCCCTTTGACAACCTGCCGATGATACTCTACTGGCTGGAGCGGCTATTGGAAAACACGGAAGCAGGCAAGCGACCCATCCGATTGCTGGGGCTTTCCATGTCCAACCTCACGAAAAACAAGCCGGACACAACCAAAACAGCCTCAATGGAAGCCCTGGAGCCGTCCTGTGAGCAGCTGCAGCTCCCTCTATTCGACGAAAACCTACCAATACCCAAACAATAAAAAATGTGCCCGGCGCGATTCGAACGCGCGACCTACGGCTTCGGAGACCGTCACTCTATCCAACTGAGCTACGGGCACAAGCGCTTGAATTCTTAAGTTAGCACCGAGACCGTCTCAAGTCCAGCGCTTTTTCATCATTGGCGCAACACCGGGAAATGCGACCTTCCTTGGCAGCATTTCACACAGGAAAACAGCCGGCTCTTCAGAAACCGGCTGCTTCAGATTTGGTTGTATCAACCTATTTCTTTTCCTTGATACTGGCTGCCGGCACGGCAAAATCCCGCATCAGGATACTCCGCGCAGCATCAAGGAGCGTTTCACTCTTATCAAAAGCGGCTTTCGACGTCTGACCGACAGCTTCCACGTACACCCGCACCACGGGCTCCGTGCCACTGGCCCGAATCAGCAGCCAACTGCCGTCCTCAAACACCAGTTTGGCCCCATCACGGGTGCCATAGGCTTCTTCCAGCCGACGAGAGCCGCCATCGGATGCCGTCGTATCAATGGCAAGCCCAGCCAGCTTTCCACCAGCGCCTTGCAACGCCTGGAAATGCTCCCGGATGCGCTGGCCGTTTTCCGTCTTGACGCCCAGCTCCCGAAACACATACCACTGCCCCAGGGAAGCCTGCACCTCTTCCAGAATCTGGCCCAACGGACGTTTTTCCATCGCAATCAGTTCAGCCACCAACAGGTTGGCGAGAATGCCGTCTTTTTCCGGCAGGTGACCCAAAACGCTGAGCCCGCCGGAGCTTTCCCCACCAATCAGCACTTGCGGCCCTTCCGGATGCTCTTCGTGCTTTTCAAATTCGGCGGCAATGTACTTGTAGCCTACGGGCGTTTGAACAACCGGCAACTCATACTTGGCAGCCAAAGTATCCAGCATGTTGGTCGTCGCTTGCGAACGCACCACCACGCCGCGCTGCCCCTTGTTTCGGATGAGGTGATGCAGCACCAGCAGCAGCACTTCGTTGGGGTTCACGTAGCGGCCGTTTTCATCCAGTACGCCAAAGCGATCGGAATCGCCGTCATTCGCCAGCCCGACTTTCAGCGTTGCCGGATCAGCCTTCACGTTTTCACTCAGTTCGCCCAGCTCGCTCCCCGTCGGCTCCGGCATCCCGGCATATCCAGCAGGGCGTTCATCCGTACCGTGAATCATCCGGACTTCCAGCCCGGCTTCCTCCTTGAGCAGACGAGGCAAGTACAGACGGCCCGTCGCATAGAGCGGATCGTAATGAATGCTCAGCCCGGCCTCACGAATCGCCTGAAAGTTGATTTTCAGCTTGTTCAGCAAATGCTTTTTGTAAATGGAGTACGGGTCAAAGGTGTGGCAAGATGCCGGTCCCACCTGCTCACCACCCAAACGTTTGCGATCTCCCAGACTCAGCGTGCGGTTGGTCGGATTTTCCTGCAGGGCTTCCAGGCGCTTGGAAATGCTACTGCCCATCACCGCGCCATCCGGAGTGAGGAAGTTATAGCCGCCATACGGCCAGGGGTTATGACTGGCCGTCATCAGGATGGCCCCCAGCGTTTCTGTTACGTCCAGCTCCAGCTCCCGGACATATTTTGCCGCATACGCCAGCACCGGCGACGGCACATCCGTCTCGCAGCGCAGCACATCAATGCCCTTTTGCGTCAGAATCTCCGCAATGAGCGGGATAAACTGCCGGGTTTTGTCCCGCGTGTCACCGCCCAGCATCACGGGCAGCAGTTGATTTTTGCTTTCCATCGTTTCAATCAGGTAGTCCGCAAAGGCATCCGTAATCTGCCTGACCGCGCTTTCGGTGAATTCCTCGATGGCCCGCCATCCGGAGGTTCCAAAACGGTAAATCGTTTTCGTCGTTGCCGGCATAATCCCAATCTTTCTCTGTTGACTCTATGTGTGACGGGGCGTCTGTTTCTTCTGCAAGCGCCCCCCGCAAAGCCTTGGATGACACGCGCCGCACATCGCGCGTTAAATTTCTAATGCGTTAAACGCCTATTGCCCGGAAACCAAGGAGCGTTCCCGATGGCAAGCCCCTCATCCGTTCCGCACTCATTTATT
>DATNQC010000391.1:0-3527 GCA_036702885.1 Oculatellaceae cyanobacterium
GGGCAGCATTTGTTCATGGCGACGCAGCGGTGTGGGAGCCTGCCAGACCTTTACATTTGGCCGAAGTCCTTGGGGAACTAACGATTGCTTTCCTTCTTCATCCGTAACCAGATGGATAGAGACTTTTTCAGATGGATAATCCTGCTGGGCAAGCGCCTGGAGCAAGGTGAGCAAAGCCGAGTAATCATCAGAAGCGGCAAAGGGAATCAGCACGGAAATATGAAACGCCTGATGCGGTTTGTATAGTTTCTTAACCAGGTCGTGCTTGCGGCCTTGTTCCGCTGCCCAGACCACGAGAAACTGCCTAAGGGCAAAGATCCCGGCAATCAGCCATAATCCAAGTTGGTAGTGAAGGAAACCGTTCATGAGACGCTGACTCACCCCGTCAAATGCCACTCTTGTATTCTACCTGAGAGCAAAGCGATTATAAAGCTGTGCGGGCAGCACGGGCCAACTCGGATTCGGGTTGAAGCTTCAGGAACTCTGCCATGCAGGCCTTGGCCGCCTTGAGGTCGCCCATTTCCTTATACAACAATCCCAGCATGAACCAAGCTTCGGCATCGTCCGGATTCCAGGTCGTCACGGTCTTTAGCTCCTGCGCCACTTGAGAAGCCAAGCCCGACCGGACATAGGTTTCAATCAGGTTGCTAAAGTACAACGCATACGTGGGCTGAATGCGACAAGCATGCTGAAATGCGGCAATCGCCAGCTCCGTTTGACCGTTTGCACGATAGGCCAAGCCCAGATTGTTATAGAGCGAAGCCGCCATGCCATTGTATGGGCGCAGCAAGATCGCAGCCTTATACTCCTCGATGGCCTCGGCATGCTGGTTTCGTTCCATGAACAACTGTCCGCGCCGGGCATGCAGAATCGCATTGTTGTGCAAATCGTAGGCCCAGGCCGGCATCGCAAACAGCAAGCCCGCTAAACACAATCCGACTGGAAGAAACTTCATGGCCTTTCCTCCTGAGGCGTCTATCGACCGGAAGGCGACTTCTCTTGAAGGAAGCTCCCATTCCCTCATCCTACGGCAGAGGTTGAGACATCACCCTTCAAGTCGCATTCGCCAACCAATTCGGCGTTTCATGATTGGGCAGTGTTTGCTGCAGGTACAACCGAATGCGTGTTGAATGCCCCGTGCATTCATCCGGACAGTACAGAACATTCTCCCATCGTAGCGTCACGTTTTTAGCAATCTGTTCCAACCATTGCGTTTGCGCCTGCAACAAACGGACGGATTCCGGGTATCGCTTGGCCACATCGCTTTGTGCAATGGCCCTGCTATTTTCTAAAAACGCCTTCAGGCTATCTCCCATTGCAGAGTCGGGAGCAGAGCGTCTGCTTTCAATAATTTTCCCATCCTGGTTGTAGGAAACCGTGATCAGGTTGCCACGATTAATCCCCTGCAGCAGAGACAGCAAGTCTTCCCGCACTTTAAGGTGAGCCATACCCGGATTGGGCGGCCCATCATACCCCAAGCGACTGGCCTCTTTCAGCGTGTTGCCCAAGGCTTCCGCCTGGGTGCTTAAAACCCGTAATTGTTTGGCAATCGCCACGGAATCCATCTGTTTTGCCATTTGCTCAAAAATGGAAGCCGCATAGGCAAAGTATTCGCTACCCAACCCTCGCTCTGTTTGCCCAAGCGGATACGGCTGCTTCAATAACTGGAGCTTGATACGGCCATCCAGAACGGCTTCCGTCCACTGAGGCTTAAACCCGGCAGGAAAAGCCTGGTTTTGCGCGTCGGCCACTGGCTGGGACACTTGCTCAATTGCAGCTTCACTCGAATCCCCTCCTATAGCCAGGGGATTCACATGAATCCGATGACCGGAGCCCTCATCAAACACAAAAGCAACAATGCATGCCGCCACAAAGGAGAAAAAAAGCGCCTTCCATCTCCGTTGATTTCGCCGACGCCGAGGCATCCCATCCCTTTCTCAGGCAAGACAAGTGACAACCGCAAAGCAGTACATGTCATCACTCGGATGAGAGCCTGATGAACTGAAGGCTTTATAAAGAATTTTTACAGGTTGGAAGCAACCGCGCCGGTCGGCTTGCCTGCATTTTTGTGCTGAAGCGCCGCCTGTAACACACCTTTGAAGAGCGGGTGGGGATTATCCGGTCTGGATTTGAATTCCGGGTGGAACTGACAAGCCACAAACCAGGGATGGTTCGGGAGTTCAACCATTTCCACCAGGTTCCGATCGGGTGAAGTGCCGGAGAAGACTAACCCCGCATTCGACAAAATCTCACGATACTCGTTATTCACTTCGTACCGGTGACGGTGGCGTTCCATTACGACATCCGCCTGATAGGCCTCCGCTGCCTTGCTATTCTTCAGCAGATGGCAGGGATACTGCCCCAGGCGCATCGTGCCACCTTTATCGGACAGGTTTTTCTGTTCTTCCATTAGCGCAATGACGGACTGATCGCCCTTCGCTTCAAATTCAACGCTGTTGGCGCGGGTCAATTGAGCCACATTGCGCGCAAATTCAATGACCGCCACCTGCATCCCCAGGCACAGGCCCAGGAACGGAATATTGTGGGTGCGTGCGTATTTAACCACATTAATCTTGCCTTCGATACCGCGGTGTCCAAATCCACCCGGCACCACAATCGCATCAACCCCGGATAGCAGGGCTGCCGACGTTTCGTCATCCACGCAGTCTTCAGAATTCACCCAGCGGATTTCCACGGCAGCGCCCAAATGGCCACCGGCATGCTTCAGGGCTTCAATAACAGACAGATACGCATCCGACAAACCGGTGTATTTACCAGCTAAAGCCACTTTCAAGGCCGTGGACGGATTTTTCATCCGTTCCACCATGGCCTTCCAGGTTTCCAGATTGGGCGGCGTGTTCTCCACATTGAGCCGCTCCAGCACCTGACGCGCCAAGCCTTCTTTCTCCAGAATCAACGGCGCTTCGTACAAGCAGCTGATATCAATGGATTCAATGACTGATTCCGGCTCCACGTTGGTAAATTGCGCCAACTTCAACCGCTCGCCTTTACCCAGCGGGCGCTCCGTCCGGCAAACCAGCAGATCCGGCTGAATACCAATGCTCCGCAACGTATTTACACTGTGTTGAGAAGGTTTGGTCTTCACTTCGCCAGACGCCTTCAGATACGGCACCAGCGTTACGTGGATAAAGCAGGTATTCTTAAAGCCTACGTCATAACGGAACTGGCGAATCGCCTCCAGGAAGGGTAGCCCTTCAATATCGCCCACCGTGCCGCCGATTTCACAGATGAGAAAATCAGGCGACAGTTGACGCGTCGCTTCGTGGATGCGGTTTTTGATTTCATCCGTAATGTGGGGAATGGTCTGCACCGTAGCGCCCAGGTAATCCCCACGGCGCTCTTTGGCAATAACGTCCTGGTAGATTCTACCCGCCGTCACATTATTCAGCCGGGTCAAATTGGTATCAATGAAGCGCTCATAATGCCCCAGATCGAGGTCGGTTTCCGCACCATCATCCGTCACAAAGACTTCGCCATGCTGGAATGGGCTCATGGTCCCCGGGTCG
>DATNQC010000393.1:0-4200 GCA_036702885.1 Oculatellaceae cyanobacterium
CATGTGGACTGAAGTCTGGCTAGGGCAAGGGGGAGCTGGCGCTTGGATTCCTCTGGATGCCACCCAGAAAAGCGACTTGGTGGGGGCCACGCATATCAAATTAATGGATAGCGCCTTAAACGAGAGCGCCGATCTGGTGACCCTCACAGAAAAGCTCGCCCGTTGGATGGGACAAATCCGCATTGATATTCTGCAAACCCTCAGCCCCGGCAACAGCATCCTCAGCCTGACCGGGAATCCACAAACCATCAAACTGGACTTATCAAGCCAGACAGAGCAAACCTCGCCTTTTTTCAGAATTGATCAGGTCAAACCCCAAAAACAGTTGCTCTCTGTGGGCCCTTTACCGGAATCTTTGCATCCGGACGCCCCCGAAGCCCTCTTTACAAAAGGGTTAGAGCAACTGGCGGCGCAAGAGACTTCTTCGGCCATCCAATCATTTGAAAAGGCCATTCAAAACACACAACACCCATTAGCATTGGCGCTTTTAGGCAAAAAGCTGGAAGCTGCCGAACTCTGGCCACTGGCAAAGCACGCGTTTGAACAAGCCTCCCGTCAAGCGCCATCCCTCTCTTCCTGGGTACAAAAACAACAACGCCATTGGCCGGACCTCCCTTCCAACCTCTGGCCATCCTATTGGCAAGCGATTGGTCTAGAGCTTTCCGGCTCATCCTCCGCGATGGACGCATTTCGTCGAATCATACAAGAGGCGCCAGGCTTTACACCAGCCTACCTTCACCTCGGCAGGTTGTCCTCAGGGAATGAGGCAATCACCTGGTTACAAAAAGGCTTAATGCGGTCTCCACAAAATGCCCAACTTTTAGAGGCGTTGGGAGATGCCTGGATGGAGCAAAGACTATTTCCCAAGGCGCTTGAAGCATATGCGCAAGCAGAAAAAGCCTATAAGCTTTCTCCGTCAAATCAAGACACAAACCTTATACCCCGGATTCATGGCAAGCAAAAGCAGGCCCAAGGAGCTTGTTTACTCAAAACCGCCCCCAAAAGCGCAGATGGCTGGAGTCTTTCCGGGCAAGGGCTGGCCTTATTAGGACACGTTGGAGAGGCGAGGAAGGCATTTGAAAACGCCTTGCAGAGCCAGCCGGAACATCCGAATGCCCTTATCGGCCTTTTCTCACTGGCGTTGGATACAGCAGATTGGGATCTAATGACCCATCGCATCACCGCATTGGAAAAACTGACCGGCACCAGGGCAGAAGCCGCCAGACTGGCAGGGCGCTACCGGATGCGGCAGCGTCGCTACCCTGAAGCCATCGCCTTACTGGAAAAGGCGCATGCCCTTGCTCCTGGCAATACCACGATCACGCTCGATCTGGTCGAAGCCTATAGCCGGATGCCACTTTACCTGCAGAATATCGGACAGCAAAACAATCTGGCCTTCTGGCAAACCAAATGTGAGCGCGTCCTGCAAACCGGCATTGGCAAAGCGACAGCCCCTTTGCCCTTGCGCTTGAGACTTGGGGAACTCATGCTGGAACGCGGGAAATTTCCGGAAGCAAAACAACTGGCGGAAGACATTATTGCTACGGAACCCCTCAACGCCAGCGCCTATTGGATCAAGGGCTATGCGGCCTTGGCTCGTAATGATTTCAATGAGGCAAAAATCGTACTGGAATCCGCCCGAACGTTGGAGCCCTTTAATGCAGACATCCTAGCCACCTTGGGACATTTAGCCATGGAATCCGGCGATGAGGCGCGGGCGATTCAGTTATACCGGGATGCACTTCGCCTGGAGCCTGCACATGAAGTCGCCATTGTGTCACTCCGCAACAGCAATGCGCGCGGCATCAAATCCTCACTCAAAATGCCGTTAAACGCGGATGAACGAGATTACCTCATCCAGGCATTCCTGCTCTGCCGTCAGGAAGGGTATCTCGCGCTTCAGTTTCTGGAAGAGCTGCATCGGCTGCTGGATCATTACGGATCGCCCGAATTTAGCATCCACTTTATTGAATTGCTGAAGGAATTTATCCCCATGGCCCAACAGGCCGCTCAACGCCAGTCCCAGCTATATGAAACAGCCTCTCAAATGCGCCCGCCAATCCGCTTTTTAGATTTTCATCGCTTGTTAAGCCATAACTTGCGATTGAGTTCAGAGCAATACGAATTCTGGATCAACACCGCAGGCTTTTTTACATCCAAAGAACGGGATGAAATCCTGAAACAGCGCCAAGAGCAACTGAATTACAGTACGCAGATCTCCAAACAGCTGACGGAAGCCAGAGAAGAAATCTTTGCACAACTGCCGCAGTCGGACTTTCAACAAATCACTTATGAAGCTCACGTTCCGGAATTGACGGAAGTCCTGCCGCGCGTTATGGAGCTTGGCGCTTCAGCCCAACAAAAACTGCTTCCCACGGGGAAAACGCCCAGGGGATTCCCCAAGCCATAGCGATGCCTGGCTAAGACGTAGGATGCCGGCTAATGGCTGGGTTGTGCCAACAGCGCCTCTATAGAAACAGGCACCACTTGTCTTGCCAGTTTTTCCAGCGCGTCTGCAAACAGGCGAATTTCATATTGCGCCCCTTCATGGCGACGCAGATGGATAAAATTGGTCAACGCCTGCAGGGAAACGGTCCAGTAAAACTCGGTGTAGATATTCAAGGGCAGCACGCCACGGGCCTGTTCACGGGCCACGCCATGCTCCAGCAGGCGGTGGTATAGATCCAGCGCCTTTTGGCAGTGATTTTTATATTCCGCAAGCAAAGCGCCATCCGGGTCAGCCACTTTTTCATCTGTAGAAGCCTGTTTATTGTTTTCGGATTGCTTCCGAAAGCCTTCCGGCACGTAAAAATCAAAATCGCTGGCATCCACATAGCGCAGACTAATTTCATTCCAGGCGTGATCAACCGTAGCAACTTCCGTATAAGCAATGCCTACCACATGCTTGTACCATTGACGCGCCACAAATTCCGGCACTTTGCAGTGGAACTGAAACTGGACATGGCGAAATGGACTCCAGTGCTTATGTTCCGCAAGATAGCGGATGAGCTTGATATCCCCTTCGGAAAGAGCGGTTTTCCGCTTGCCAAACGATACCCGAGCCGAATTCACCACAGTCAAATCACTGCCCATGGAATCCACCAATTCCACAAAGCCGTGATCCAGGACCGCAATGGACTTTTCCGATGACACCATATCGTTGACAAGCTCCCGGGTTGTTTGGCTCATGACATGACGCTCCTTGCCGACTCTCTTATTTAAGAATAACGACTCCACCAGCCCATGCCAAATGTTTCCCGCTTTCCATCACTGCAGAAAACGCCCCCTTTTAGGGCCTACAAGGCATGACGAGCCGCAAGCCGCCGGTTTACGACAAGTTTACAAAATCACAAAAATAACCGCACAAAAATAAAAACAATTGTTTTAATGTGTATACAAAGACAACATCATCAGTGGGTATGGGACGAAGGAGTGCTGGGGATGGAACAGGGACAGGAAAAATCCACGATTGTGCTGAAGTACGGGAAACGTCGCTATGATGGGGGCAACGAAATCGAGCTGATCCGCACCATTGAACGCCAAAAAGCATTAAAACAGCTCAACTATTTGCAAAAAGAGCATCTCAACGAGGTTCAGCAAGATCTAAACCAAAAGGCTGCTGAAGGGCAAGACAACCCCATTCAAAAACCGGCGCATGCACAGCATGCAACGCCTAAAACCAAGAAAAACCGCATTCTAGAAGCGCTTCTCATCGGTCCAATGGAAATCTGCGTAGGGCTTGTCGGCATCTTAACCTCCGCACTCGCCATCGTTACCTTTGGCCAAATGAAAAACGAGGCTATGGTTGAACAAAGCCGCACCGTCCTGAAAGATTGCTTCAAAACACTCAAAAAAGGTTTCTTTGATTGCGCGGCCGCTCCAGTTCGCGCCTGCAAAGCAGCCATCACAACCGTTTAACTCCCACACTTCCAACCTCACACAGCCCGGCGAAAGTGTCGGGCTGTTTTACATGCAACATGCTGGTCTTTCCCCACCCGAATTTGCAAATTTTTGTTTTGAAAACTAAAGATTCTCATATTTCGCCCGAAACACAACACAAAGAAGAACCGCTGGGGCTATAGCGGTCCCACCAGGATTCCAGTTTTCCTGCCTATTGGCCAAGTAGTCCAAAGTCGAGCTAAGAGGGATACAAGCATGTCAAAACCGGTTTTAAGGCGTAAGCGCAACAAAGGGCAGACC
>DATNQC010000439.1:0-2226 GCA_036702885.1 Oculatellaceae cyanobacterium
ACTTTGGCCAACCCAAGGAAGCTTTTTACAACCAAGACTGGTTACAGGGCATTCATCCAGACGACCGGGACAATTTTCTGGCCAGCACCAAGAAGAATTTCAAAAAAAGAAAAGCTTATGCCCAGGAATACCGGGTGAAAAACAAACATGGCATTTACCGGTGGGTGCTGGATTCCGCCCAACCCAGGTATTCTCCACAAGGGCAATTTGAAGGCTTTATTGGCACCATTACCGATATTACCGCTAAAAAAGAAGCGGAACTGATGATCCGGGAAAGCGAGGAACAGTTCCGAATGATGGCGGATGCGGCGCCAGCAAAGCTGTGGATGTCCGACGCCCAATCAAAAATCGTATACGCCAGCAAGGGATTGCTAGATTTTTTGGGTGTCAGCCTTGAGGAGTTTATACAACATGAGTGGAGCGCTGCAATCCATCCTGAGGATCTGAACTGGTTTTTACGCAAACGCCAGAAGCATATCCGAAAGCGTGAACCCTATGAAACAGAATTACGCGTCAGAAATGCACAGGGCGAGTATCGCTGGATTATTTCAGCTGCCCAGCCCCGGTATACACCCACTGGGGAATACGCCGGTTATGTGGGCTCCGTCGTAGATATCACCCAACGCAAGCTGACTTTGCTGGAACTCCAGGAAAGTGAAGCCCGCTTCCGCCTTATGGCGGACGCAGCACCTGTTCATATTTGGACAGCCAATCGGAATGGGAAAACGGAATACTTCAACAAACAACTGCTAGACTTTTTGAAGCTCTCGCTAGAGGAGGCTCAAGCCGGAAAATACATGGATCGTGTTCATCCTGATGAGCAAGAAAAGCTGTTTGAAGTGATAAACAGCATTACCAAGACGCCACACCCCTTCCAGATGGAAATACGCCTCTATAGCCCCTCTCTTGGAGAATATCGATGGCTTCACTCTCAGGCAGTGCCGCGCTATACACCCGATGGAACGTTCTTTGGCTTTATCGGTTCTTCAATTGATATCACCGAACTCAAGCGTGCGCAGGACAAGATCAGCAATTATGCCAAGCGTTTGGAACAGAGCAACCGGGAGCTGGAACAGTTTGCAACCATTGCGTCGCACGACTTGCAAGCGCCCCTCCGGAAAATCGCCATGTTCAGCACGTACATTCAGGAAAATGCATATGACATCCTGCCTGACGACAGCAAGGATTATTTTGATCGAATTTTAAAATCCGTGGATAAAATGCAGCATCTGCTAAACGACTTGCTGGATCTATCACGGATTAACCGAAAAGGACAACCCTTCCGCCCCGTTGATTTAAATGAAATTGTCGATGAGGTGCTTTCGGATCTTCAATTCTCCATTGCCGATACGCAAGGTCAAGTATACGTTGACAGTTTATGCACCGTGGATGCAGATCCGCTGCAAATGCATCAGTTGTTCCAAAACCTGGTTTCAAACGCCCTCAAATTTCACAAGCCGGGTGAGCATCCTATCGTTCGGGTATTTAAAGAAGGCGAGAGCGATCATATTTGCCACCTGGTTGTTGAAGATAATGGTATTGGCTTCCCTGAGGAACAAGC
Source organism: Oculatellaceae cyanobacterium (assembly GCA_036702885.1). GTDB lineage: Bacteria > Cyanobacteriota > Vampirovibrionia > Vampirovibrionales > Vampirovibrionaceae > DATNQC01. The sequence continues at coordinate 1,562 of DATNQC010000439.1, forward strand.
GGAACGGATTTTTGAACCTTTCGTCCGGTTACAAGGTGCAGAATCCTACGAGGGAAGCGGCATGGGGCTCACCATCTGCCAGAAAATTGTGGAGCGCCATGGCGGGAGCATTACCGCAGCCAGCCGCCCCGGGGAAGGCGCGCGCATCAGCGTTTCTCTCCCCAAAGGACACCCAAGTCTTGAGAAAGTACCCGCCCCCCCTTAGGATTAGCGAAGTTTGTTCAGCCGCCTTCCATCCAACTGTGGGTTCACTTCAGCGATTTGCTGTTCAATCCGGGCCAACTGCGTTTCCAGTTGCTCAATACGCATGGCCGCCATTTTACGGGTTTTACCCAGGTTTGCAATCACGTTCACCATGCGTTGAATATCCCCCACAACGGTTTGAATGGGGTTGCGCTCATTCATCAGGTTCGTGAGTGCGCTTGCATAGAGGATCGGATCTGTATTCTGGTTACCTGAATGACTCAATGTTTCCCCTCTCATTCAAAAACGCTAGAGGTTATCCAGCGCTTTTTTGTCGCCTTCGACGGATTCTTTCAAGAGCTTTTTCAAAATATCTTCCTGCGCATCCAACTGTTTAATCGTGGTTTCCAGGTTCTTGATTTTAGCCGTCAGAATGGTGTCCGCATTATTCAGGATACGATTTGACACGTTCTGGAATGAGG
>DATNQC010000394.1:0-3330 GCA_036702885.1 Oculatellaceae cyanobacterium
CCCTGGGCTTGATAAAGCCTGTATGCTGTGGGTAAGTGTATTCCGGACTGCTCCCCGCCGGATTGCCAATTTGAGTGAAGCCTGTTGAGTCAAGATTTTAGTGCAGGGATGGAAGGTTCATGCCGAGTCAGAATAAAGCGAGATCGATGAATTCGCTTGCCAGGGAAGGACACCAGTGGGTTCGGGCTGGCAAAAAAACAATACCGACTTATTCAAGCCAACCGAAAGCCTCCCCATCTCCCCACAAGCCATCTAGCGATATGCCGCCCGAGGATATCGAAGCCCTTCGGAATGCGTACCGCATGGTGCTGGCATCCGATGCGATCTCAAATCTCCGGGTCAGCCGCCCGTCTTCGGTAAAAACGGCAGAAAACAGCTTTCTAGGAGCCTTGCATCAAGTCAAACCGGCTTCAAAACCGCCCAAAAGGGAGCAGCGCTTTGGCATTGGGCTGCCACCAAGAAACCGCTGGCAGGAGCCGGACCAGACGGCTTCAGCAATCGAAGCATTTGAACTGGAAGCCGAACAAGAAACAACGGCTCCAACCCCATCCAGAAAAAACACCTGGATTATCGGCGCTTCCATCTGCCTTTGCCTTGTGAGCGCTATAGCATATGCCGGCTTGGGTTATTGGCTTTTGATGTCCAGCAGCCCCTCCCAGGCGGCTGAGCCCATCAACATGATGGAAATCCAGGAAGAACCATCCAAATCGTCTCCAGTGCTGGAAAATCTCCGGAAACTCCAAAGCCAGACAGGCGGCCTGGTGGTGCCGAACGAAAAACCACCTGAGCCGGCGGAAGCCTTCAACCTGATCGCAATGGCAAAATCCGCCATCAAAAACCTGTCCGGAACTTCTAAAAACGAACTGATTGGCCGCCATGATCCCTTCGATCCACTTGTTCGGGAAGGGGAAGAATCTAGCAGCGCGTTTTCCAGCATGCCAAAGGATATTCTCGAGGATGTGATGTTTACCGGCTACGTCGGGGACGTCAATGCCAAGGATAAAATGGCCATCATTCAGGTGTCTGAAGGCGGAATGCCCAAAGCGCTCATCAAGAAGGTTGGCGAAGCATTTGAAATCGATGGAGAAAAGGTCGTCCTTAAAAGCATTGATAAAGGCTCCATCGTTTTAAGCGTCCAGGGCAAAACCCGACGTTTGACTCTAGCGCCCTATGTGGACCCGGTGAGCGCGAAAGCAAGCATGACGCCATCTGCAGCAGTCACGCCAACCCTATCTTCTAATTCCAATACCGCAAATCCGTCCGAACCCAATCTGATGGAGCCGGAGGAAGGACAATGAACAAGCAGGAGGGCAGAACCAGCATGAATGGGCTTACGAAACGAATCCCGGCTTTTCTGCTGATGGTTTCGCTGGCATCCTGCCATCTCCTGCCTTGCACCAATCCAGCCTGGGCGCAAGACGCATTCCAGGCGAATCTCACTTCGCTTTCTGAACAGGTCAACGTACCGAATGGAGACAAAATCGTTTCCCTGTCGGTCAATAACGAAAACATTCGCAACGTCCTGTGGCGCTTATCGCAGCAGGGCGGCTTCAACCTGGTGATGGACGAATCCGTCACCGGCAACATTACACTGGAAGTTTCCAAGGTCACCTTGAATCAGGCGCTGCAGTCCATCGCAGACATGTCGGATATTTTCCTGCTAAAACAGAAAGGCAACATTTATCTGGCAATCAGCAGGCAGGCGGCGCGGGAAAAAGGGCTGACCCGGCAACTTTCCAAGGTCATCAAACTAAGTTACGCCAATGCTGGCCGGGTTGCAGATGTTTTGAACCGCTCGATTTTTGGGGACGCCAATGCCGGCAATATCAATAGTGGCGCTGGTGGGCAGGTTGTCCAGAAAGTTCGGGCCGACTATACGACCAACAGCATTATCGTTGTGGGTACAGCTCGGGAGATCGAACTGGCAGAAGCGGCCATCACCAAAATGGACGTGATGCGCCAAAGCAAGACCTTCTATCTCAGCCATGCCAATGCGCTGGATGTCGCAACACTATTAGCCAGCAGTATTTTCAACGATGGTACGGCCTCATTCAGGGTCGGCAGCGGCGGCAGCGCAAACACCAGCACTGCGGGAACCACTGGTGGTGTTGGAGGCATGGGTGCGATTCCGGCAATACCCAGTACGGTTCGCGTGGAAAAGCAGGATGTCCAGGAGGGCTCCGGCGTCAATAATTTTGGCAGTAATAGCAATGGCGGTGGCGGCAGTAGTGGCAGCGCCAGCAGCGGATTTTCATCCCAGGTAACCCTGCGCGGCTTTGTCAAAAGCTCTGACAACGCTTTGGTTTCCCCGGAAGGCACCTTGATTGTCCCTGACACACGTCAAAACTCCGTTACGATTCTGGGCACCGCAGAACAAATCGCTTTGGCTGAATCCATGATTCCGATTCTGGACGCCCAACTGCCGCAAGTGGCGATTGAAGCCTCCCTGATTGAAATTACCCAGGAGGGCTTGAAAGAACTCTCAACCAGGGTTGGCTTGAGTGGCGGTGAATTCCAGGGCGGCTTCAACAACACCACGTCCTCTGGAATTGGCGGAAACGGCATCGTCGGCATTCCCACGGTCGATCCGGCGGAACCGGAAGCCTATGCACGCAGCGGCTTTATGTATTCCTCTAACCCACTCAGCCGCGATCGGGATTACGCCATTCAGATTCGGAGTCTCCTCAACAAGAAACAGGCCAAAATTCTGGCGAACCCCACCGTGGTTGCCACACACGACACGGAATCCATTATCAGCATTGTGGATGAGATCGTCCGCCGAGTGACCACTCAAATTGACCCCAGCGGCTTTGCCACCCAAACCATTGAAATTGGCGAAGCGGGCATCGTAATGGACATTCTCCCGAAAATTGGAGAAGACGGCACGGTGAGCCTGCGTCTCCGGCCTTCTGTCACCACCGTGCGAGAAGAAATGCGGGACTCCCAGGGCAACCTGATCACTCTGCTGAGCAAACGCGACCTCCTCACACAGAATGTTCGGCTTAGAGACGGTGAAACGCTGGTCATTGGCGGCCTCGTCCACCAGAATGACACCGTCCGTCAGGATAAACTTCCCATTGCTGGCGATCTACCCATTGTAGGCGCACTATTCCGGGCTTCTTCAAGTAGCTCAAAACGCTCCGAACTGGTCTTGCTGATTACGCCACACATTCTCAGCAAGACCCGGCCAACGCCAGTGAATGCGACATCCCTTAACACTGCCCCCATGGCAGCGAATTAACCGAAGGCGACCGGTCATGTTTTTCAACTCCAAACGAATCGTCAGCTTATTCCTGGGCGCAAGCCTGCTATTCGGCCATGGCTTTGCCG
>DATNQC010000397.1:0-2290 GCA_036702885.1 Oculatellaceae cyanobacterium
GAGCAACACCTTGTGGAGCGCATAAGCGGTCGCCAACGTATCGGACGCAGCCAAACGGCGATCGGAAAGCAGATACCCCTCATCAGCGCCATGTTCAATGGCTTCCAGCAAAATCTCGACGGCGGGCGGCGGTCCCATTGAAATGGCTGTTACCTTTCCGCCATATTTCTGTTTGGTATGCAAAGCGGCTTGTAACGCATACCGGTCAAAGGGGTTCAGCATGCGCTTAGCTTTGGCGCGATCGATGGTCCCGTCCGGGTTGATCCCGGCTTTTGCAGATTGATCCGGAACCTGCTTAATGAGGACATAAATGTTCTGAATGCTGGACATATCCGTTTGTCTGCTCTGCCTGTCTACAAAATCCGATAAAGCGCGTGGGTTCATTTCACGCAAGCGGGGACTTAAATAGCGTAACAATGAATGCAGGAAACGTCAAATAAACACTTACCTTTGCGTCAAGGCTCAATCCATTTTTTTGCCCTCTGCTGTTTTGTCTGGCGTTCTAAAATTGATTTAAGCTGGAAATAGCCATGGAACAGTGTTTTTTAGTGAAAAAGCCATCCCTAAAGTATGATATATCAGAAATATTTAATTACTGAGGCTGACTTTTGCGGGTAATTGTACATTTTACAGTAACGTTCTGGATTTTCTTTACTCTCTCATAATGTTTAAGCGCATGCCTTTCTCCTTCGTGTACTGTTGACCCTAATTTGCGGAAAAATTTAATGTCAAAAATTGCGTGAATCGGGTGCTTGCATTTCATCATTTATGCTAGAATCACGGCGTTGTTTTAGTGAGGAGTGAATGTGATGTCAACCGTGATCGATCAATTCCAGGTTCTGCCGCCTGGGACCAAGGCACCGGACTTCGATCTCCCTGCAACCGGTGGGAGGAGGGTGAAACTATCCGATTACAAGGGTAAAAACCTCATCATTGTGTTTTATCCCAAGGATCAAACGCCGGGATGCACGCAACAGCTTTGTGCTTTGCGGGATGACACAGAAAAATTCAAGGCCTTGAATACGGAATTTATTGCCTCTAATCCCGACAGCATGGAAAGCCATGAGCGGTTTTGTGCGGCGCAAGGTTATAAATTCCCCATTTTGGTAGACGCTGAGCGCGAAATGGCCAAGGCGTACCATGCGCTAAAGCAGGATGGTAAAGGCATTCAGCGTACAGTGTATATCATTGACGCTGAAGGGATTATCCGCTACAGCAAGCAGGGACTCCCGCCAGATAGCGAGTTAATTGAGGCCATTCAAGCGTTCTAGCCTATTTTGCCTAAATTTGAAAAGCCCCTTCTTGCGGAGGGGCTTTTTTCGTTGATATGATTTAATTCACCTCAGGTTCCCCGGCCATAAATACAAAGAGAAACCATGATTCAACTGGACCCCATTGCCTTGGCGCTGAAAGCGCCGGTTACAAAAGCAAATCTTAAAAATCACATTTTTGTATGTACGGGCGCGTCCTGTACGCGTAATCAAAGTGAACTCACGCTTAATCGGTTCTGGGAAGTTTTGGCGGAAAAGGGGTTATTGTACGGCAAGCGGGGCAGCATGGAAGGTACTGTTATGGTGACGACCTGTGGTTCCGTTGGTCTATGCACGATTGGCCCGGCGGTGTTGGTTTACCCCGAAGGAATCTGGTATTACGGTGTTTCACCAGATGACGTGGAAGAAATCGTAGACTCCCACATCATTAACGGTCGCCCTGTAGAGCGTTTGATGGCGCTCCAGTTTGAATAATGGCTGCAAGCTTCCTTTTGTAATGGAATAATCGCTACGTGGCGAGCGTCACGATCGCGCCATTAAAACTTTCTCGAAAACAAAAAACCCTTGGGACAACCAAGGGTTTTTTGCTTTGTTTGAAGTTTTGGTTAGCGTTTGGCCGCTGACTTTTTGACCGTTCGCTTCTGCGGACGACCACCCCGACGCTTCGGCGGTGTCACGGCGCTAACAACCGTGCTTTCCTGCGCGTCTCCAGCTTCTTCAGCCTCTTCTGGGGCTTCAGCGCTTTCTTCCATGGTATCCGCAAGGAATTCCGGCACAGCTTCCACAGGCTCCTCTTCTTCGTCCGGCTGGAAGATTTCCACTACATCCGGAGGAGCTTCTTCCTGCTTTTTAAGCCGTCCGCGACGTGGTTTGACTGCAACGGCAACCTCGACTTCCTCGATTTCGTCCGTTTCCACTTCCTCATCGGGAACGGTCAGCGGTGGTGCGTCTGTTGCCAACTCAACGCTTTCAGTCGCCAGCTCGTCCGCTTCTTCCTTGGTGGGAGTTGGGAGTTCTTC
>DATNQC010000402.1:0-2396 GCA_036702885.1 Oculatellaceae cyanobacterium
AGGCAGACTGAATCGGGGCAAAGAGGGGATTATACGAGGCTTTTGAGAAGGAGAGGGATGACGCTTTGGTGGCTGGCCCATGGGTATCATCATCGTCGTCATCAAAGTCCTCATCCACCTTGGTATCGACTGGGCGCGCGCCGACATTCATTCTCCCTAATATTCTGCCCCAATCCTGGGTGGGCCAGAGGGTTCGCGTGCCGACTTCCACAAGGGTTGCTGCGGTTGTGGCGGTGAGGGCTGCAAGACCGACTCCCTTTGCCCAAAAAGAGGTGGGCCCTGTCATTTTGACCATGACACGACTCATCACTGGGGTTAAGACTGCCGGAAGTATGGTCAGACTGCCGACATGCGCAGCTTCTCGTTTCAGGGTATTCTGTCGAATGGGGGCAGGCGCCTCGCGATCAGCCCAAATGCGGGCGATGGCTCCCGGTGTTCTGGGGCCCATGGCGATCAGTCCAGCGCCTATTGAAGTTGAAAGAAGGGACATGCAACACGATGGACCTTATCTCTGTTTTACACCCATACCCTATAGCAGTCGTATGACATTTCAATGACAGAGTGGCGTTTGAATACCGGTTGCAACGAAATGTTAAGCTCTTGCCAGCAAAATTCGATCTTCAGGCGTTATTAAAGAAGCGTCTGGCCTCCCACGTCCGGATTGCCTACAATAAGCTCAACACCTTTTTCCGATGACCAACCGGATACGCGCCCATGGCTACCGTCATTCATACCAGCCTGGCTGAGAAAATCAAACGATACCTCGCTCAGAAAAATACTTCTGCGCTTCGTCGGTTGCTGGCGCGGCAAAACTTTGTGGATATCGCGGATGTGATGGAAAATGCGTTGACGCCGCAAGAGGCGCAGGCTTGTTTCCAGTACCTGAATGTGGGGCAGGCTGCTCAAGTATTGGCCAGCGTCAACGAAGATCTCCAGCGGCTTTTCCTGGCTTCGCTGCCGACGGTTATGGGAAGCCAGATTTTGCGGATGATGCCGACAGATGACGCGGTAGACATTCTCCAGGAGATGGACACGGAGGATAGCAAGCGCATTCTGGCGCAGATGCCATTTGACGTGGAAACCCGGACGTTGCACCACCTGATGATGGAGGAGCCGGACAGCGCCGCGGGGATTATGTCCACCGATTATGTCAGCGTGTCCATCGAATCCACGGTGGGCGAGACGCTGGCGGTCGTCAAGCAGGCCGAGGAAAAAGACTTTATCTATTATGTCTATCTGGTGGATTCAGAAAACAGGCTGGTGGGCGTGACCAGCCTGAAGCGCCTGCTCATCCACGATGAGAACGAGCCGGTTAGCAAAATTGCGGAATTTGACGTTAAAAGCTTGCTGACCAACTACGATCAGGAACTGGTTTCCAATATCTTCCGTAAATACTATAATCTGCTCGCCATGCCGGTGACGGATCCGGACAATGTCTTGTGCGGCATCGTTACGATTGACGATATTATTGACGTCATTGAGGAAGAGACTTCTGAAGATATCTACAAGGCCTCCGGGATTAGTATGGAGGAAGTGGATGAACGGGGACTATTGATTGGTCCTGTTTTCGGGGCGTTTAAGGCGCGGTTTCCCTGGTTGTCTATTACCATGGGTGGGCAATTCCTGGCAGCAACCATTATTGCTCACTTTCAGGAAACGGTTTCCACAGCCGTCATTGCAATTTCTTTCATGCCACTGTTGACGGGGCTTTCCGGAAACATGGGGACGCAATCGGAAACCATTACCGTTCGTGGTTTGGCGCTGAACATCATCCATGACCGGAATATTGTCGCCATGCTCCTGCGAGAGCTGCGCGTGGCCTTGCTGACGGGTGCATTCTTTGCCCTGTGCGTGGGTGCGCTGTCATTTGTGATTTACCATAAGTGGCAACTCAGCTTGCTGCTGGGTAGCTGGATTATCATTTCCCAATGCACGTTCGCCTTTTTGGGGATGCTGATTCCATATTGGGTTAAGCGGCTGTTCAAAATTGACCCAGCCGGTATCGGCGGGCCCTTTATCACCACGATGAGCGATATTCTGACCTTCCTGGTTTACCTCTCCGTGGTCAGCTTCTTTATCAAGTACATGATTTAAGCCCTGCGATTCATTTTTGGCGTCAAACGCACACAAGTGACTGGATGGGCTATATTCCCTGCTTTGAAATCGCGCAATCTGGTATTTAAATGCGTTTTTCTACGTGAATGAAGCGCGTGTAGTTTTCTTTCAGGTCTTGCAGATTGTCATCCGCAATGCGGAAGCCGTAAATCTCTGCCAGCACCTTGGGACCAAGCACGGCCACGCTTTTCGGCAGCTTCCCTTCGGAGAGCGCTTCGGCCACTTTGGCAGTGTCCAGCAAGTCCCCCGTGCCGGAAACCTGTTTTAAATGGGGGTAGCGG
>DATNQC010000403.1:0-3311 GCA_036702885.1 Oculatellaceae cyanobacterium
CATTACATCTGTCCAGAAAATCCTTTGCCGCTGGCTTTACCGGACTCCCAAGGCCAGCCTCGGCACTGGATTCTGGAAGTCCACTTTGTGGACCGGGAGCGGCAAATCGGCGCTTTTGTCGAAGCGCTTCTCCCCGCAAATTAGTGCAGGCTATCAAGGTGCTATATAGCCTGTTGCTCCCGCCGATCAGATAAGAGCTTGAAAAATTCGGCCTGTTTTCCCTCAATAACATACATCCCCACTGACTGGAATTGAAAATCCCCAACGGCACCTTGATCCTTCAGCAACAAATAAACCTCCGAACCAAACAGGATCTGGTTCCGACCGGTGTATGAAACCAGTTTTCTGGTTTTCAAAATGGCTTCAGAACCAGGCAACTGCGCTTCAATGGCCTGGATGGCAATCTGATACGGCGGCTGCGGATCAATAGGACGCAATGTTGCATAGTAGGCTTGAACCGATCGAGTGACTTCCAGGCTATACCGCAACGCCCGCTCCGCCCCGTCAAACTCCAAGGCCAGCATCTGAGGGCTACTTTCAATCAATCTGCCGCCAAATTTCGGATAGGTGGTTTCAAAGCTGGCCGCCCCGGACGGACATTGTTTAAAGTCATACTGGATAACCATATAGACTTTTCGATTGCCAGTGACCTGCTTGGCAAATTGCTGCTGCTCAACCTTGAGTTGCTGTAGCCTGCGCCTTTGCAAGCGCGCCTGCTGCTCCACATCCAACCGTTGTTCCGTTGTTTTGAGGTATTCCGAGCAAAAATTAAAAATGAAAAAACCCACCGTCAGCAAACAAGCCACCACGCCTTGTGTTGTCGGGATGTTTTGCCCGTTGTAATGAAGCACCGGCATCTGAACAATTAAATTCAATGTGACGTTCATCGGTTCAAACACCGGATCCAAGACTGATATAACCGCAGCCGCCGCTTTAATGCCAGTGATTTTTGCCAACCAATGAAAAATGGCCACCGGCGAGGCAATTGCCATCACGCCAGCTATCAAATCACAGATAGTGTACAAAAAGCGCAGCATCAGAACTCACTCTCAACCACATTCTATTGTAGCTCACCGTGCTTTCCACCCCCTGCCTGAGCGGCAAGAATTCCTCCTCCCGGCGGAAATCTAAGATAAGGATCTTCATTTTCCACACCAGAACCGCTCTTCTTTCAATGTTCAGGGTCTACACCGTTTGGATGATGAGCGGGACGGACGAGGTAGGACATAATGGAATGAAACGTGGTGAAAGTGTGTGGAGCAAAAATCCGTGAACCGGATTTGGAAATGGCGTGGATTGAAATTTTGGGTCGCCGCGCTGCTAGGTGTGGCGGCCATTGGGCTTGTAACGTCAAACGGCTTTGCTGCAGTCGGTTTGCCGACGCTGGATATTAAAATCGGCGAAGCCAAAAGCCCTCAGGATGTGAGCAAGGGCCTGCAAATTCTGGTGCTGCTGACAGTTCTCACGTTGGCGCCAGCCATTTTGATTATGGGCACCGCCTTTACTCGAATCGTCATTGTACTGTCGCTGGTGCGCCAGGCCATCGGCACGCCTCAGCTTCCGCCCAGCCAGGTGATTATCGGCCTCTCCCTGATTCTGACGTTCTTTGTCATGTCCCCCACCTTCAATCAGGTGAATGAAAAGGCCTTGCAGCCTTATCTCAAGGGGCAAATCTCGCAAGAAGAAGCACTGCCTCGCGCCATGGCCCCCATGCGGGCGTTCATGTTCAAACAGACTGCGCCACGGGATTTGGAATTATTCATGGGCCTTGCCAAGTTGAAAAAGCCGAAAAACCGGGCGGATGTCCCCACCTACGTACTCCTCCCCGCCTTTACCATCAGTGAATTAAAAACGGCGTTTCAGCTCGGTTTCATCATTTTCCTGCCCTTTCTCATCATTGATGTCATTGTCTCCAGCGTGCTGGTGTCCATGGGGATGATGTTTCTACCTCCCACCACCATTTCACTGCCCTTCAAACTGGTGTTGTTCGTACTGGTGGATGGATGGCACCTCATCACGCAGTCACTGGTCGCCGGATTTGGATAACCCCTATGAGCGAAGCAGTTTTTATTGATCTCCTCCAGCAAACCGTATGGCTGATTATTCTGCTATCCGCCCCGTTACTGCTGGTCAATCTGATGGTTGGCATTGCCATTTCCATTTTTCAGGCGGTCACTCAAATCCAGGAATCCACGCTGACATTCGTGCCTAAAATCCTGGCTTCGTTCCTGGTGCTTGTCCTGACCGGACCGTGGATGACCCAAATGATTGTCCAGTACACCAATCAGGTCTTTACACAGTTGGCTGCACTATCCAAACCCGAAAAATAAGGATTCATGGCCTTGGATTTAAGCCTGCTTGCCATAAAACCCACAATCGCCTTCCTGCTGGTCCTGTGCCGGTTGGCCGGCATGCTGGCAAGCGCACCCCTGCTCAACATGCGAAGCGTCCCCGCCCAGGTCAAAGTTGGATTGGCCGTTACCACGGCGCTCATTCTGTTTCCGCTGCATGGCGCTCAAGTGAGCATCCCCAAAGATCTCATCCAGTTTTCCCTCATGGTGATTCAGGAGAGCATTATCGGGCTTCTCATCGGCTTTACGGCCAATCTGGTGTTTATGGGGCTTCAGGTTGCCGGAGAATACATCAGCATGCAAATGGGACTTTCTGCCGCTAACGTGCTGGATCCCGTCACCCAAACTCAATCCGCCATCATTGGACAATTCTTTTTCTACCTTGGAGGCTTACTCTTTCTCAGCCTGAATATTCACCATGGGCTGATTATCGGCATTGACCGCAGCTTCCAGTGGATTCCACTGGGACATTTTTTCGGTGAAGGCAATCTGACGATTGGCTTACTCACAGAACGGTTCATCCGCCTATCCGCGGATATGCTGGTTCTGGCCCTACTTGTTGGACTTCCATTAATGGGCGTCCTGCTTGTTGCAGAAATGGCCGTTGCATTTGTTTCCAAGGTCATGCCGCAGATGAACGCCTATATGGTCGCCATCCCGCTCAAGGTCGCCCTAGGCCTTGTCCTGATTGTTGCATGCATGCCGTACCTCAGCATGACGCTGGGCGATCAATACGCCCACCTGATGCAAGTTTTGATGAACCTCTACAAGCCCCGCGTCGGGATTTAGGGACAAAGGACTCTTCAAATGTAGCCCGCGACTCCAACCCTATTTACCACAGCGAACACCCATTCCCGTAAGGAGATCCCCGGATGGCGCATGATTCCGGAGGCAAAACAGAAAAGCCAACACCCAAGCGAATACAGGATGCCCGCGAAAAAGGCCAGGTTGCTAAAAGCC
>DATNQC010000404.1:0-2443 GCA_036702885.1 Oculatellaceae cyanobacterium
GGAAGGGGATCCGCCCGTTCGTTACCCGGTGGCCTGTTCGCCGCAAGCCTGGTCCGCAGCGTCCATGTACGCCATTATTCAGTCCATGTTGAATATGAACGCGGATGCACCCAAGAAAGTCCTGACCATCCGGGCGCCACGGCTACCTCAGACGCTGAACATGCTGCAAATCAATGGGCTCCGTGTGGGGCAGGCCACCGTAGACCTGGAATTCCGCCGCACGCAAAAATCCGTCACCGTGGATGTCCGCAATCGTCAAGGGGAATTGGATATTCAGGTTTCACTCTAAATATTAAGGTGTATGCGACTCGCCACGTTGGAATGTGTCGCCTGCAATATTCGTCCAACGTCGTTTGATCTGGTCCCAGAAAACAAAACCGAGCGCCGTCGCTCCAGCAGATGCAACAGCAACCCCTTTGTAACGCGAAACAAAGTCTTTTGCCCGATTGAGCGCAGTTTTAGTAAAACTCGTTTTTCCCCCCTCCGGCACATCAACAGTTGAGGCGGCACTCCCCCTATGGTTGGCCGTTTTATGTATCACATTCCTGGGAGAGTATTTTCCCATAGCCGGCGCAGCGGCGGCATTCACCTGTGCCATTAATTCCGTCCCCTCTATAAATCCCTTTTAACTGCATGAAAACCAGTGATGAAAAATTGTTGCGGACGGGCTTCACCAAACACCGGAAAACCATCGATACCGGACGTTCTTTGCATAATCCGCATATCCGGGTAAGTGTTCAAACAGCATTTTTCTTCCAGCAAGGTCCGCCTGACCAGGATGACAATGATCGCCAAACTCGGCAGCAAGCTCCACCAGGAGCCCATTGTAAATCCCTGAGCCACAAAGGCAAGAACAACAAAGGCATACCCCGGATGTCGACTCCAGTGATACGGCCACGCTGTAATAACCTGTTGGCCGCGATCCTCCCGCATCCGAATGGCTGATGAAAAATAGCGTTTCACCCGCATCGCCCAGCTAAAACCCAGCCAAACCAAGCCCTGAACGACAAAGAAAACCCCATACAACCATCCTGGCATGGGTCCACTCCAATGGAACCTGCCAATATCCAACGGAATTATGATGAACTGCGCCAGCCAGGCTAAACACAGCAACGGCACGCTAATTCTGTCCAAATCCTGGCCTCGTGGCTCGAAGCGTTCACTCACCAAATCCGGGTCGAGGAAAACAGGCTCAACAGGGAAATCAGCATTTATGAGATCAGCACCGCCCAAACCCAGCGGGGCGTCAAGGTTCCCGCCAACCAAAACATCAGAGCGCTCAGGGCAGGATAGAAGATCAAAACCGTAATCAGGCTATACAGTATCGCTCGCGCTCCATCGCACCTGCACTCCTCAGATATAGAGCGTTCTTTGACCTGAAGCCCCAAAGATTCATTCTATTATCGCACGTTGCCCGGCGCTTAAACTTCTTGCGGCGGCGGGGGCGGTTTTCGCTGCTGACGGATAAACTGCCGTTTCAAATCGGGGTTAATTTGGATATTTTGCGTCGCCAGATGAAATTTGCCCATCTGCGTCAGGATATCGTGCTGCCGCGCCAGCACTTCCGGGCGTTCAGGCGGCGGAGGCGGCGTAAAGTCGATAACTTTTTCCTTGCTGCCTTTTTGTCCCTGAATGTGATCCAGTACATGCTGAAGCGTAAAAGGTTCCTTCAGTTCAAATTTTCGGCCTATGGCCTGGTAATCAAACGCCGTCGGCAGGTTATAAAGCGTGTTCAGCGTTTCGGCATCCCTGGACGAAAGCTGAGCCACACCATACTGATGCGGCACGTACATAATGTCTTCCGGGCTGTCACTATGCCCCAACAGCCCCAGTGCATGCCCAATCTCATGCAGGATGGTGTGTTTTACCTCATCCATGTCGTTGTATTGCGCATGCACCAATCCGTCGGAAATACCAATCTTGATCTCCGCCGAATAGATCAGCGACTGCTGGTTCACGAGATACTCGCAATGCCCCAGGGATTTACGATCCACCCGTCGCCAACTGATATCAATCTGCGATTGATCCAGCGTTGCCACATGCTGGAACTGAACCTTTCCCCCGGAAATTTGACTCCAGGCATCCAGAGAGTCATAAACCATCTGATTATAGGCATAGGATTCCTGCTGCTTGGATTTTTCATACCAGCGGAACGGCGCTACATAAACGCGGATGGGCATGGCGGAATCCGGCCACCGAACGGTCAATCCATTTTTAAGGCATGCTTCCAGGTAAGTTCTGTTCATATTCTGATTGTACGCCATGACAATCCAAAGTGGCGCTGATTACCGAGTCGGCTAATAGCCTTTTTTGTAATTTACTTTTAGCCGTTTTACGGCAACATGGACCTATCCCCAAAGTGATATAGCTAGAAATAGCTTTCTTTCAATTGGCTCAAGTATCCCCAAGCAGAAGGAGACAGTGCCATGGGACTGATGAGACC
>DATNQC010000405.1:0-2863 GCA_036702885.1 Oculatellaceae cyanobacterium
TCGTGCGGCTCCTGTTGGATACCGCGATTATAGCACTTGACCGATGTGACTGTCTTTATTTTGTGTGACCCTGGCGCTCATCCTTTTACCATCAGTCGCTGATGGCCTGCCTAGCTCCCGTTTCATTCTATTACCTCCAGCCCGTAGGCACCCATGAACCTTGCAATATTTTTTATGCTGTTGAAAGAGTCCCGATCCTTTTCTATGAGCGTGCACGGAAGATCCAGATCCCACGCCGCCACAGCAAGAGACCCGGACCCTGCAAATGGATCACATACGTCTGGAACATCAAAGCTACCAAGAAGATCAGTCAGCGCTTGCGCGTTCTTTGCGTGACCATGCTCTTGCACGTTGTCTCTCGGCGCTCGAAATATCGTAGGCCAGTAACCATTTCCTTCAAAAACATCACTGCGCTGCCTTCGCCTTCGGTCGAATGCCGATTTTACGCCAGGCTTTGTCATATAGACCCCAGTCTGGTGAAGATAGTTAGGCTGCATGTAACTTTTTGATTTTTTCGGCATTACACCGTCCCACACAAAGTCGAAGTTGAGCTGCCAGTTTGTCAGAGGCATAAACTCGAGGAGCTGCCGCATTGTGGTCAGCATAACCAGATGATCCGTGCTGAAGGCTCCAATTATCCTGGCAAGTTCTGCGCCGCTCATATCATAAGGCGGGTCAGTCATTATGAGTCCGCACGGCCTGCCATGATCGTAAGCATCCCCACAAATTATTGTGATTTGAGCCATTTCTTGTAGACCTTTAATGCTTTTTCCAAAGAATTTAGATCTTTGGCACTGAAGTTGCTAATCCAGAATGATCGGCTTCGAGCATCCGGAGATGCTATGAACTTATTTATGTCGGCAACTGAAATCCCTGCATCGCGCAAGGCTTCCGGAAACCATACGGAAAGACGGTTTAGTGTTCTTCCCACAAGATCTCCGCCGAATCCGTCATACGGTCTCTGCATGACAGTTTTCATGATTTCTGCATTCTTTGCGGTCTGGCGCTCTCGCAGAACAAATCCGCGATAGCTTTGATCAATGAGTCGTATCTCGAACTGATATGAACCAGGTGAAAATCCATCAGACCCTCTAAGCCAGGAATTTTCCCATCCGCACTGCGGGCAATTCTCCAGCTTGAATTTGAAGAACAGCCCGCAGTCATTGCACGGGACGTGCCGCGGTGATTGTGGTGCTCGCGGCGGGTTTAGTAAATCCCACTTGACAGCGTCATCCGGCATCCCGTGAAGAGCACACATCCCGGTTAAATCGATAATTGTTGCGAATTCTTTGCTCGGATCTACCCTCAGAACACGGCCACACCACTGCCGATATCGTGGGAACGACGCTGTGCGAGTCGCGATAATTAGAGTATCGCACGCAGGCAAATCAAAACCTTCTCCAACCATGTCAACATTGGCCAGAACCAAACACCGACCGGTTCGGAACGCATCAAGAAGTCGAGCGATTTCTGTGTGCGACTGAGTACTGTTGATGCATGCTGCTGGAATGCCAGCAGCGCGAAATTCTTTTGCAAACAATTCGGCGTTTTTGATTGCGGGGGCCATTAAGATAGCCCGCTTACCTGGGGAATGGCGCTTGTATTCTTCAACTGGATCACCCATTAACTCAAGCACCCCAGATTCCCAATCCAGCCCATCTTTTTTATTGCTGAAGACGCGGCGCTGCCCAGTGTCTACGTATTCTCCCATGGCCTCGAGTTTCGCATCGTGCTCTGCCTTTCGGTCTATTTCATCTGCTGTCATTCGTTCCGCGACGTTGTATGAAGTGCGCGCTGCGAACACCTTGAACGGACTAAGATATCCTCTTTCTATCAAAATTGATGCACTGTTTCCCTCAAGTTGTTTAGCTTGAACAAGTCTGTTAAAAAGCCCCCCTTTGTCGACATGCAGCGATTCACCATCCATTCGCGCCGGAGTTGCAGTAAATCCGATGATTCTCGAATTGGGAAATAGCGTGCGCAGCTGCCCCCACATGTTATCCGGTATTGCGTGATGAGCCTCGTCTATCACTATCAGCCACGGAAGATCGGTATCAATTGTCAGGCGATTATATCGTATTGCAGAGACGATGCTCTGCATGCTGGCCACAAGCCTTGTTTTGTGGCCACGCTTTATGTAGTTTCCTCCATGCTTTTTATGCTCAAGCATGCACATGCGGCGGGTATGCTCAGTGCTGATCGTGTCGTGCTCAAGTCCAAAAGCCGCTAGCTTCTCGCTTATCTGTTGAATCAGGATGTTGCGGTGAGCAACAAGCAATGTGTATTGCGACCAATCAGCCAAAGCGGCTTGGATTGGCGTCTTCCCCGCACCGGTATCAAGCTGAACAATATCATCTGTTGTAGCGCTCGTAAGCTGCCCCAGAATGTCCACCTGGTAATCCCTCAGCTCCATTTCCCCCTTCTCCTCATTAGCTTGCCGTTTGAATTTCGGACGAGAAACCCTTTTCTTTCCAGCTTAGCTAATCTCTGCTGGATTGCATTCGGCGATCTACCAAACTTCTCTGATAGATTTCTTACTGTTGGCATCTGATCGTTATCTTTTAGAAATTCTTCCATGTATCGCAAGAACTGCTCATCCGATATATATTTAATTTTTGAAACAATCCTTTCCCCATTATCGTCAAATGATTTTAGATAAATGAATTCGCCTCTCATTTAAACCCCCACTCCAGAGTTAGTGCATTATACTTTGCGGCCAACAAGCTATAATCTTGCCCCTCCTTCAATTTTGAGTAAATACTAATAAGTTTTGCTTGCTCGCGGAAAAATTCTGAGAACTCGGATGGGCTGCGACTCCTGTTTTGAATCCAGAAGTGGGCAAACCTTCCGAGCCCCTCAGGGC
>DATNQC010000407.1:0-2931 GCA_036702885.1 Oculatellaceae cyanobacterium
CCGGTATCCATTCCTGCTGGTGGATCGCGTGACGGAGCATATCCAGAACAAGCGCATCTGCGGCTATAAAAACGTGACGATCAATGAGCCTTTCTTCCAGGGGCACTTTCCGGGCGATCCCATTATGCCGGGGGTCCTGCAGTTGGAAGCCCTGGCGCAGTTGGGCGCTATCCTGATGCTGCAGACGGAAAAGGCAAAAGGCAAGCTGATGGTGTTTGCCGGTATGGATAACGTCCGTTTTCGCCGGATGGTGATTCCGGGTGATCGGCTGGATATGGAATGCGAGCTTATCAAGTTCCGCTTCCCGATTGGCAAATCGCTCTGTAAGGCTTACGTCAATGGGGAGTTGGCTGTAGAGGCTGAGCTTCTGTTTTCCATCGTTGATCGCAACGCCATGAAATAACCCAAACGCTTTACCCCCACCGAAAGAGGTGCATCGCATGACTATTCATCCCAGTGCCGTGGTCGATCCCAGTGCCGAGCTGGGCGTGAATGTTGAGGTTGGCCCCTTCAGTTACATTGGTCCGCATTGCAAGGTGGGTGACAATAGCCGAATCGGGCCCAATGCGGTTTTGGAGGAGTACGTCACACTGGGGCGGAATTGCCAGGTGTCTCCAGGGGCCGTCTTAGGGGGTAAACCGCAGGATATGGCCTTTAAAGGCGAAGTTTCCTACGTCACGGTGGGGGACAACGCCAGGATTCGGGAAGGCGTTACCATTCACCGGGCCAGCGGGGAAAATCAAACGACATCGGTTGGCAATGACTGCATGCTAATGGCCTATGTGCACCTGGGGCATAACTGCAAACTCGGCAATGGGGTTATTATTGCCAATAATACGCAGATGGCGGGCTATGTTGAGGTGGATGATTACGCGTTTATTAGCGGCACCTGCGTGTTTCACCAATTTGTCAAAATCGGAAAACTCGCCATGATTGGTGGTTTTAGCGGCTCCAGGCAGGATATTCCCCCATTTGCGCTGGTCTATGGTGCGCCGGTGTCGATTTACGGTATTAATAAAGTTGGCTTGCGGCGTCGAGGATATGATCTCAACGCCCGGACACGCCTGAAAAAGGCTTACCAACTGTTGTTCTTTTCCGGGATGAACACAAATCAGGCATTGGCCGCTATTGCGGATGAGTTCGGCACGGAAGACGCGGCGGTGAATGAATTGGTGCGCTTTGTTCAAAATTCCTCTCGGGGTATCTGCAAGGCAAAAGCTAAAAAAGGGCAGCCCCAAGAGGTTGCTGATGAACCGGAATTGGCGGAAATGCTCTAATGGAATCGGTTGCTGCAATTATTATGGCGGCTGGGAAAGGAACCCGGCTCAAAAGTGAACTCCCCAAAGTCCTGCATCCGCTGTTTGGCAAGCCTTTAGTGGTACGGGTGCTGGAAACGCTGAAAGCCTTAAACCCGGCTGAGGCCTGCGTGATTGTTGGGCATGGGCGGGAGCAGGTCGTTGAGACGCTCAATGCGGTTTCGCTCCCTTATTCGGTCTGCTTTGCGGTTCAGGAGCCGCAGTTGGGTACAGGACATGCCCTGATGCAAGTCAGTGATCAACTACCAGCATGGGCAGGCGCTCAACGAGATGTATTGGTGCTGTCCGGCGATGTGCCGCTGTTGAGAGAAGCGTCGCTGCAGGCCTTGTTGGAACAACATCGCCGGGAAAAGAATGATTTGACCGTACTCACCGCAACACTGGCCAATCCCTTTGGGTATGGTAGGGTTTTGATGACGGATGCCGGAACCGTCAGCCGAATTGTGGAAGAAAAAGACGCTTCCGCTGCGGAGAAAGTGGTTACGACCGTTAATACCGGGATTTATTGCCTGAATTGGGCGAAAATTTCGCCTTTGTTGAATCGCTTGTCTAATAACAACGCGCAGGGCGAATTTTATCTGACGGATGTGATTGCCTTGGCGGTTGCAGAGGGTTTTCGGGTGGGGATTGCGCACCTGGATGACGCGGAAGAAATGCTGGGCGTCAACTCTCGGGCGGATCTGGCTTAGTGCCACGATGTGCTCAACCGCCGGACCCTAGTCAGATTAATGGGCGATGGCGTTACGATATTGAATCCGGCAACGACCATGATTGCGCCGGAGGTGCAGGTGGGGCAGGATACCACGATTCTGCCCGGTTGCTATTTATGCGGGGATATCACCATTGGCAAGCGCTGCGTGATTGGTCCGCATACCACGTTAAGTGGCACGGTTGAACTTGCGGATGATGTAAAAGTGGTTCATTCCGTGGTTCGGGATGCGCGAGTGGACTCCTTCACCAATATTGGCCCGTTTGCGCAACTGCGCGATGGCGTGGAAATCAGCCACCATGTGAATATCGGTAATTTTGTGGAAGTGAAAAAAACCCGGATTGACCACCATACCAATGCTGCTCATTTGGCGTATTTAGGTGATGCAACGCTGGGGCATGATGTGAATATTGGCGCCGGGACGATTACGGCAAACTACGATCCTGTTCGGGATGTCAAATCTCAAACCACGATTGAAGACGGGGCCAAGGTGGGTAGTAATTCGGTGCTGGTTGCGCCGGTGAAGGTGGGCAAAGATGCCAGCGTGGCTGCAGGTTCCGTGATTACCAAGGATGTGCAATCCGGTAGCCTTGCGATTGCGCGTGGGCGGCAAACCGAAATTGTTGGCTGGGTGCCGCGGACCCGTCAGGCCAGTCAGCAACAACCCGTTTAAACTCAGACTGGG
Source organism: Oculatellaceae cyanobacterium (assembly GCA_036702885.1). Taxonomy (GTDB): domain Bacteria; phylum Cyanobacteriota; class Vampirovibrionia; order Vampirovibrionales; family Vampirovibrionaceae; genus DATNQC01. The sequence goes on from DATNQC010000407.1 coordinate 2,711, forward strand.
CAATGTTTATTTATCAGCAATACAGTGCTGATAAGTTTTTTAGCTCAACCGCTTATTAAGAGGCATTTACACGGCTCCATAGCACCTTTGAGGTAGGGGCTGCAGTATCGGGCTGAGAAGTAGAACTATGCGGAACGGCGCGGATAGACGCGCAGGATATTGTAAGCCGTGTCGCGCTGAGCGGCATCAAAGCCAGCGGCGTGGATGACTTTAACCATCTC
>DATNQC010000409.1:0-7278 GCA_036702885.1 Oculatellaceae cyanobacterium
GGTATGTGAAATCTGGATGGCAAACTCGTCCACCACTTCCACGGGGTATTCCTTGAGGGCATTGACGGTTTCTTCCACATAACCACCGGTCGAGTTATAGATGGCGCACTGCCCACGGGTAATATCGCCGCGACATAGGGCTTCCATCACAGCGGGAGAAGTGTAGAGGTATTGCAGACGATAGTCGGTGATGCCGTGAGTTTCCGCGAAGCGTTTGGCTGCCTCCTCGTTAAAGCTGCCTCTGCCGCCCTGAATGCCCAGAACCATTGGCAGGGTCGGCGCAACCGGCGAGACATGCCGCCCCTGGTAGGCGGGTGGTTCTGGCCGCTTGGCGACAGCTTCTTCCAGTGACAGACTGTATTCGTGGATGAGGTTATACAGTTCCCGGATGAAGTCCGGGGAAACGTCCAAATCCTTGGCAAGTTCGGTTTTGGATTGCAACACCTGCTCCCAGCGCTTGGGATCCAAGGGAGGCAAGCCTTTTTGCTTTTTGTACTCCCCGATTTTCATGACAATTTGCCGCCGCTCGGCCAGAATAGCCAGCAATTGCGCGTCCAGTTCGTCAATGCGCTTGCGATACTCGTTCAAAATATCTTCTGTGGGTGTTTCCATGAGCATCATATTCCCGACCTTGTCGCTTCCAGCGCACGAGAGGCTTCCGATACCGGCAGGTTTTGCGCCTTATGCCGGAGGTAGTGATCCATCAGCACCAGCGCGGCCATGGCATCCACCACGGGGACGGCGCGAGGCAGGACGCAGGGATCATGTCGGCCTTTGGCGGACAAGGTGACTTCTTCTTTTTGCTGGGTGACGGTTTTCTGCGTTTTGCTGACGGTGGAGGTCGGCTTTACGGCAATGCGGAAGTAAATCGTTTCTCCGTTGGAAATGCCTCCAAGCACGCCACCAGCGCGATTGGTGCGGGTGCGGACACGCCCGGTTTCATCCGTATAGAATTCGTCATTGTGCTGGCTACCACGCAGTTCAATCCCGCTAAAGCCGGAACCGATTTCAAACGCCTTGACGGCATTGATGCTCAGCATGGCCTTACCGAGATCGGCATGCAGCTTGTCAAAGACCGGCTCACCCAGGCCCGGCGGAACGTTGCGAATCACGCCCCGAATGATGCCGCCGACGGAATCGCCATCGTCGCGCACCTCTTCAATCAGGCGGATCATGCGCTCTGCGGCGTCTGCATCCGGACAGCGGACAATATTGCTGTCAATCTGCTCCGCCGTCACGGTTTCCATATCCACGGTGGACTGGATGGTGCTGACTTGCTCAACGTAGCTGAGGATTTCAATGCCCAGCGTTTCTTTTAGGTACTTTTTAGCAATGGCCCCTGCTGCAACGCGCGCCAGCGTTTCCCGTGCGGATGCCCGTCCGCTGCCTCGCCAGTCCCGGATGCCGTATTTCTCGGTAAACGTAAAATCGGCGTGTCCGGGTCGGTACAGGTCTTTCAGGTGGTTGTAGTCCTCGGACTTGGCATCCTTGTTGTAAGCCAGCAGGAGGATGGGCGTACCCGTTGTTTTGCCATCCATCATGCCGGAGAGGATATGAATTTCATCCTGCTCCTGACGCGGGGTGGTGATGGCGCTTTGCCCCGGTCTACGGCGATCCAGTTCTTTTTGAATCTCCTCACGGCTGATGGCGAACCCTGGCGGGCAGCCATCCACAATCACGCCGACCGCGCCACCGTGGGATTCTCCGCAAGTGCTGATACGGAACAGATGACCAAAGGAACTACCGGCGCTCATGAACGATTTCCTTAAACTCAACGTAAGGTTGAAGGACGGCGACCGCAGCTTCCAAAAGCTGTTGCTTGTCAGAGCCGTCTGTTTTGATCCGAAGATCCGCATACTGATTGTAAAGCGGCTTGCGGGCTTCATAAAGTGAAAGCACCTGCGCTTCATTTTGGGCTAGCGGACGAACCTCCCGCTCGTTGGAGAGCGCCAGGCGATCCAGGATGGTTTCCGGTTCCGCTTCCAATAGGAGTGTGATGCCCTGATGACGCAAGGCTTCCATGACGGCCGGGTTTGTGACCACGCCGCCGCCAGCCGAAATCACCACTTGCCGGGCATCTGTATGCGATTCGGCGACTTGGCGCTCCAGTTCACGGAAGCGGGGCTCTCCGTCCAACTCAAAAATTTCCCGAATGCTGTCTCGCCCGGAAAGCGCCACCACTTGCTGGTCCATATCGATGTGCTTCCAACCCAGGCGTTCTGCAAGTAGTGGGGCAAGCAGGCTTTTACCGCTACCCATAAAACCAATCAGCACCAGTTTTGCAATGTCGGGTTGTCGTACTTCCAGCCCAACTTGTTGCAGGGCTTCCCAGAATGTGGGGAAGGTTTTCCCAACCACACGGGGATTCCGGATGATGAGATTTGGCAGTACAGCGCCCGCAACGGCAAAGGACATGGCCATGCGGTGATCGCCGTAGGTATCAATGGAAGCTGCTTGGGGCTTGCCGCCAAAGATGGTCAGTTCATCTTCCTTGGCTTCGGTTTGGATGCCCATTTTGGTGAGTTCTTGTTGCACGGCTGCAAGCCGGTCCGTTTCCTTGACGCGGAGGGATTGCAAACCTGTGATGCGCGTCCGGCCGTTGGCAAAGGCTGCCAATACAGCAAGGGTTTGCGCTTGATCGGGGCAATCCCGCATATCCACTTCCAGGGGACGGACGCCTTGGCCTTCAATCGTGATGCTTTTCTCATCCCGAATGATGTGATTGCCCATCTGCGCCAGAATGTCGATAAAGCGCATATCCGCTTGAGCAGATTGGGGATTGAGATTTTTAAGCGTAATGCGGGAGCCGGTGAGTGCGGCCAGCGCGAGGAAATACGCGGCGCTGGAAGCGTCGGCCTCAACCGTGTAAGCATCCGCTTGATAAGCCTGTTCATGCCGGACGGTTAGGCGCTGAGGGTCTTCTTCCGTAACAGACACGCCAAACGCATTCATAATGCTAATGGTCATGTCCAGATAAGGTCTGGAAATCAGTTCGCCGGTGATCTCCACGGTCACATCACCGCCAATGGCCGGGGCTATCATTAGTAGCGCCGAGGTGTACTGACTGCTGGTGCTACCGGAAACCTGAACGGTTCCCGGCTTGAGGGTGCTGGAATTCACGCGCACCGGCGGATAGCCATCCCGTTCCAGATATTCAATATCTGCACCCATTTGCCGCAGCGCATCCACCAGATCCCGGATGGGACGCTTGTTCAAGCCTTCCTTGCCGTGGAGAATTTGAACGCCCGGAACGATACAGCACAATGCCAGCAGAAAACGGATGGATGCAGCCGACAGATCGGCGTCCAGTGTGGCGGTTGCATTGGGAATATCCCGGATGGAGCCGAGGACGTCCACAAAGTCCGAACCAACTTCCACCCGAAGCCCCAATGCTTGCAGGCACCGGATCATCGCCTCCGTGTCGTCACTGAAGAGGGGGCTGTGGATGCGTACGGGCTTTTCCGTCAATGCTGCCAAAAGGAGCGCCCGGATGGTATAGCTTTTTGAGCCTGGTATGGTGACTTCCGTATTGAGAGGTTGCTGGAGGGGAACCAGGGTTACGGCGTTCATGCTTGCAGTACTTTTTCTCGCAACAAACTACGGGCGCTTTCCATCCTTTCCAGAATCTCATCGAAAGTATCCCAGGTGATTTGCTGGGCCGCGTCAGTCCAAGCGGCAGTCGGATTGGGATGCACCTCGGTAATGGTGCCATCGTACGGGAAGGTGACGGCTTCCATCGCAATGTCCTTGATTTTATCGGAATGGCCGGCGATATGCGAGAGATCGAGAATCATCGGCAGGCCGGTTTTTTCGCGGATTCGCATTGCCATAGAGGAATCTGGCAGGTTGCGCCATTGCTGCGGGTTGTGGCCGGTGGGTAAGAAGCCCCGGTGGCAGAGGATTACGTTTTCTCTGGCGATGCCGCTGTCCAGAACGTGTTCGACAATGCCTTCCCAGTGCTTTTCACACGGCCAGGGCTGGTTTTTCACCATCAGCGCAACGCGGCTGTCCCGTGCGGCAGCCTTGGCAATGTCGCGCTGGATCATGTGATTCTGGTTGCGAGCGCCAATCCAGAGCATAATGCGTTGGTTGCCCAGAATCGGCAGGATTTCATCCAGAATGGTGTGGGCTTGCTCCGGCATCATGATTTCGGTCGCAGGATTCAGGCCCATTTCAATGGCCTGCTTCAGCAGCGGCAAGCCTTTTTCGAGACCCATGCCCTCGTAGCCGGGTTTGGTCCGCGGCTTCCACAGGCTGACCCGAACGTAGTCCACATTGCGCAGCTTGGCTTGCTCCAGGCTGAACAACACTTGATCCGGCGTTTCGGCAGCGCAGGGACCGGCGATGACGATTGGCTTACGTTGGGCATTGTCTGTCATTTGAGGCTCCATTCTATTGAGTGAACTTGAGTGATGAACTTTAATACGAAAACAGCTCCCGCTTGGATCGGGAGCTGTTTGTAGACTTGGTGTAAGCTGTTTATTTACACGTCACAAACGACTCCCGTTGGGAGCTAAAAAAGTAATAAAAGTAAAACGGACGTGTATTCATACCTGTTACTTTACACTAAAGGTGACTTGATCTGTCAAGCGTAATCTCAACAATCAATTCATATGATGTCTACTTTAATAAACACCGGCAGTGAAAAAAAAGTGCGTCTTTTTGTGGCGACTGCCTGGGCAGGAGAACGGTCGCTTGCTTTGGAATCCTGGGGGGAGGAACTCCCGTTTCGCATAAAAATTGTGCCGGATGAGCAGTTGCATTTAACCTGGTGTTTTTTGGGGCATTGTCACCCCGCTATCATCCCCAAAGTCACGCAGATTCTGGCTGATGCTACACAAGTCCATGCTCCGATTGAGGCTACAGTGCAGCCGCCCATTTGGTGGCCGCAGGCGAGCCGGGCTACTGGTATTGCTTGTCCCGTAGAACCGGTCGCGTCCTTTCAAGCATTGGCAAAATATTTACAAAACTTATTAATGCCATTGGCCAATGTGTCCAATCAAAAGAATGCTCCAAACTTTCGACCGCATATTACTTTGGCACGGTTGAAGGCATTTCAGCGCGGGCGTATGAACTTGAAGTCGTTCCCCTTGTCGGGCGGTGTGGAACAACCCTGGTCCGTGGATCACATCAGTTTGTATCAAAGCCAGTTAACTGATGAGGGCCCGATTTATTCGCGGCTTTATACAAAAGCCCTGCAAGGAAAAGGATAAAAAGCCCTAAAATGTTGAGTTATCTGTGAAACGCAACAACTCCCCCGACACTTGCCTGCTAGGGGAGTTGTTTTTCATATTCTGGAAGTCCATAATACCGCATGCGGCCTGAATGGTGGAGGCAAAACCGATGTTCAAGATTTGTCCGGAATGCCAAAACGACAAGCTGAAAGTGAAGTTTATGGAAAAGCGGGAGTATGATCCGCTAACCACACGGGTGACTGTGGAGGAAGGTGTTCCCGTGCTGGAATATCACTGTCAGGAATGCGGTTGGACCGTCCTGGTGGAAGATGCGCCTGTCCGGTAGCTAGCTCTCTACTTGAGGCAGGCTTTCATCCCTTCCTGCATCTCTTCCATGGTGAGGTCTTTGATGTGGGTTGCTAAAGACCAGCTATGTCCAAAAGGGTCCGTGAGTCTGGCATAGCGGTCGCCCCAAAACATATCCGTGGGCGGCAGGGTTTCTTTGGCTCCGGCTGCAATGGCGGTGTTGAAGGTCTCATCCACATTCTCAACATATAAATGAATGGTGACGGGAGAACCATTGAGCGACAAAGGAGAAAGAGCGCCATAGTCTGGGCATTCTTCGCACAGCATTAGCACTGAGTTGCCGATTTTGACTTCGGCATGAATGGTTTGCCCGTTTTCGGGGTTTTTCATGCAGCAGCGTTCTGTGGCGCCAAAAGCTTTTTTATAGAATTTGATAGCCTCAACAGCATCTTTCACAATTAGGTGCGGGTTGAGACAGTTGTAATCCGGGGGAAGCCAATTATTTGTTGGCATTGTGCATCTCCTCAAAGACTGAAATGAGCTGAAGCGATTGAACTCTATGTATGTACACTTATTTGGAAACAAATGCAAGGGGTGTCCAAATCTTGAGAACCCCCTGCTTGCAATGGAGAAATGCGCTATCTAGTCTGATGATGGGCATCACCCTCGGTTCTGCTTATTAATCAACGGGGCGACGAATGCTTTTGCGTTCAAATTCGACGATTTGACCACTCCGCGTGCCGGATGGCCCGATGCTCATCGGCTCGACCTTTTCACCTGGTTGCCGCAGGTGAATTTCATATAACTGTTCAGCCGTTTCTGCCATTTGTCCCAGAAAGTCCAGGCCGACTTCGGCGGAATTGGCTTGGTTGGCATAATGAATGGCCTGTTCGGAAGCGGCCAGGGCCAGTAAAAATGTCATGAATTCTTCCGGAATCGTGGCGCGGTATTTTTCCAGCAGCGTCATCAAATCCTCTGTTGCGTTCCGGAATTGCTCCTGTCTTTCGGCACGCGACAGACGGGACTGATTGAAGTCGATAATACGTTTCAAATTCCTGCTCCCCGATAAACTGGCATGATCTTAACCCAACTCAAGCAAATGAACATCCTCTCTTGTCATCTTTTCAGATGAAAATCCGTCGCACCCTTGGGCAGGATGAAACCAATGTCAAGCCACCAACCCAACCAGAGTGCATTCACCTTTATTTGGAGGTGGTTCTACCGGTTGGCGGCTTGACGGTTTAAAATTTGGTCCCCAACGGCTATTCGACGTCGATTTGAGCTCGCTGCAGCTTGTCGCTGTAATCGATGAAGATGGCCTTCCACTCGGAGAATACGTCCAGACAGGTTTGTCCGGCATCCCGGTGGCCGTTGCCGGTTTCCTTGGTGCCGCCAAAAGGCAGGTGAACCTCTGCCCCGATGGTGGGTGCATTAACGTACACCAGACCGGATTCCAGATCCCGCATGGCGCGGAAGGCGTTGTTGACATTTTTGGTGTAGATGGCCAGAGACAGCCCGTAATGCGTGCCGTTGGCCACTTTAATCGCTTCATCCAGGTCGTTGACGGGGATCAATGCTGTGACAGGCCCGAAAATTTCCTCCTGGGCAATGCGCATGTTAGGTTTGACGTTATCAAACAGCGTGGGTTGGATAAACCATCCTGGCCCGGCCTGAGTGTCTCGTGCGCCGCCAGTCAAGAGTTCAGCGCCTTCGTTTTTGCCGATTTCAATGTATTCCAGAATTTTCTTCATGGCGCTTTCGTTGATAACCGGCCCGACTTGCACGCTGGGATCAAGAC
>DATNQC010000411.1:0-16321 GCA_036702885.1 Oculatellaceae cyanobacterium
CAACAGCAGGCTTCGGAAGAAGCTCTTGCGTAGGTTTTTGCCATTAAACGCATTTTGAAGTCCCGCTTTCAAGCGATCGCCAATAGACGTGCCTGGCGAAGGCTGCGGATACACGCCAGCCGGATGATAGTAATCATATCCCGGCGGAATATGCCCAAAGGAGGGTGTAGCAGTTCGATTGGAGGCAGTCGCCGTAGCAACCGTAGAAGAAAATGCCGGTACCTGTGGAATAGAGAAATTTGTCGCTGTCGTCATAGGGTTGCACCTTTGCCTTTGGATGAACTCGTGGGTATTAAAACAGAACATAACTTTTTGATGCGCATGTAATTAAAAAACAGCTCCAACCATTCACTCTCCACGCATCATGGCTATTTGTCTTATGATAGGCAAAGAGTGCAATTGGTGCAGGAGAATGGCGAATATGCCGATATCATCCAATAACGACGTTGCAAAGCGTTTATTTGTCGCATTGGATGTTCCGGATGCCGATTCCGCCTTGAAGCTAGCGGAACAACTCGCCCCGGCGGGTGTGAGCTTTAAGGTGGGCATGCAACTGTTTTACGCAGCAGGCATGCGCATTGTAAAGGAATTACAGACGGATGGCCGCACTGTTTTTGTCGATCTGAAGCTGCATGACATCCCCAACACGGTTGCTGGCGCGATGAAATCGCTGCTTCGACAAGGCGTGCAATTTGTAAACGTACACACCCAGGGCGGGCCAGACATGATGCGTGCTGCCGCTGAAGCCGCCCGACAAGTTTCGGAAGAAACAGGAACCCCTCGCCCCATCGTAATTGGCGTAACCCTTCTCACCAGCCTGTCCCAGGCGCATTTAAACCAATTTTTGGGTGTGAATCAAGATGTCAAAACCTACGTGCAACATCTGGCGCGTCAGGCCAAGGACTGCGGACTGGATGGCATAGTCTGCTCCGCACAGGAGGCTTCATTCATCCGATCCGCTTGTGGACCGGATTTCCTGTTGGTCACACCAGGTATCCGGCCAACACAGGATGCTGCCGGGGATCAATCCAGAGTCATTACCCCTCGACAAGCCATCCAGAATGGTGCTGATTACCTGGTGGTCGGTCGTCCGGTGATTGGTGCATCCAACCCGGCTGATGCAGCCCGGCGCATCATTGACGAAATGGCAGAAGCGCTAAAAGCATGAGTACACCGCCGGTCACCAAAACGCAGATTCAGGTTGTTTACCCCAGCCCTGCTCATGATGTTTACGATGATGCCACGTTTATTTTGGGCAATGTCCGGGGCACTTCGGGCGCTTGGCGTCTTGTGATTAATGAGCAAACCGTCCCTGTCTCACCACAAGGCTTTTTTGCCTGGAAAATCAACTTGCATCCCGGCATGAACCCAGTCCGGATTCAGGTTTTTCCTGATGGAGGCACCCATCCGGCAGCAGAAGATTTATTTGCGATTCATCGAGTGCCTCCAATTGAAGCACCGCCTCAATCCCCGTTAACCATTGTGGCGGAAACCCTGCAACCCGCAACAGACATTTGGCTAAGTCCCCACGATGTTTTGACAGTTGCTTGTCTGGCCAGCCCAGATGCAAACGTCACCTTCACTGTTCCAGGGCTCATCCATACACCTATTGCTTTAACTCCGGCGAAACACTTGCCAGAACTACACACCCATAACGGTTATCTGGACACCCGCGAGATGATTTTTGCGGAACGCCACTGGACTGGCCAGCAGATTCCGCTCAAAGGGTATTATCAAGCCTCGATCCCCTTAACCAGCTATCTCACTGACAGCACTGCCGCTTTCAAAAACCTGCCAATCACCCTGCACCTCCAGCGGAATGGTCACACGCTGCAAAAAACGCTCCCCGGGCGGCTCAGCATCCTTAAATCCACATTACCGGCCATTCTTCAGAAGGATGCCATTTCCCGGACTGCGCCTGAAATGGGTGCGCGCCTGACACCGCAAAAAGCAGGAACGCTGGTTTTCATTGACGCCTTGGAAAAAGACTGGTTCCGGGCGCGCCTGAACCAAAATGAATGTTTTTACCTGCCCAAAGACGCTGTTCAAATCCTGGCGCAACAAGCCGTGCCACCGGCTCGTCTGGAGGCCGTCAAAATCGCTTCCGACGCCCCCCATACCGCGACTGTCGACCTAAACATTTCCGGCCAAACTCTGGGAGCTTGCCCAATTCAAGTCGAAGTACTGCCCGGAGAATTAAACCGGCTTCAGGTGCGGCTGTATAACGTGCAATCCCAGTGCGATTTTATCCAATATCCCCCCGACAACCCTGACAGTACTCTGATTCGACAGGTGCATTGGCGACAGATTGAAGAAAAAACAGTTGAGCTCTGGTTGGAGCTGAACCGACCACTCGCAGGCTATGACTATGCACTGGTGAATGGGCAATGGCGCTTCACCCTAAAAAGCCTGCCCAGCCGGATTCAGGATGTGCGTGTTCTTATCGATCCAGGCCATGGCGGTCCTGAAACAGGCGCTACCGGTTTAAACGGCATTCGGGAAAAGGATTTGAACTTAACAGTCAGCCGATTGTTAGAGCAAACATTACAGTCGGAAGGTTTCCAAACCGTCATGACCCGGCACGGAGACCAAGAGGTCTCCCTGAATACCCGGCAGGATATTGCAGTCCGGGAAAAAGCCGATATCATCCTCAGCATTCACCACAACGCCTTGCCGGATGGCCGCGACCCCTTGCAAGCCATTGGCGCTTGCACATTTTATTACCATGCCTTTTCCAAGCCACTGGCCGAAACGCTATTACACGGGCTGACGTTCGGCTCAGATGGCGGTTTTACCGTCCCCAATTATGGGCTGTTTTATGACAGCCTGTTTATTCCACGCATTCATCAAGCTTTATCGGTTCTGATTGAAATTGGCTTTTTCACCAATCCCACGGAATTTGAACGCTTAATCAACCCCGCTTTCCAGCAAGAAGCAGCCCGGCGACTGTCGAAAAGCTTGAAGCTCTACTTTTTGAGCATTTCAAAGCACCCTGAATAGCATAGAAGTCCGTCTGTATTTGGATTCATTGCTCAATAACACTATACATCCGCTCTAGTACGGCTATTTTTGACACCGCGCATGATGCATCCGGTGTTTTTTGATGCGTTATGATAGTCGCATTGCGCATACGCGGTATCAAATTCATGACGTCACCGAAACAGCGTAAAAAAAAGAAAATTTCGCTTAAGAGCAACCCGTTTTTAAAGCAGGGACTTGCCTTTATCTGCGGCATGTTTATGCACGGGGTTCGGGCGTCTTGGCGGGTGACTAGTATGAACATGCACCCAGAGGCCCGCGACTTGATAGAATCCGGACGGCCCGTGATTTATGCGCTTTGGCATGGCCGGATGTACTGCTTACTCAAGTGCGTCCCTCAAGAACGAGTCGCCATTCTGGTCAGTCCTAGCAATGACGGGGATTTTATCACCCAGATGAGCTACTGGCTTGGTTATCGGAACTTTATTCGCGGCTCTCAAAAGCGAGATCGCACACATGCGGCCTTCGGCATGTACCGGGCCATTAAAGAACAAAATCTGTCGGTTGTTTTCACGGTCGACGGTCCCCGTGGCCCAAGATACAAGGTCAAGCCGGGCATCATTCGCCTAGCGGAAGAAACCGGAGCCCCGATTATTCCCTTGGGATCTTCGGCAGCCTGGTTGTTAGCTCTCTTCAAGAACAGTTGGGACCATTTTCACGCCCCCTTCTTTTTTACACCCATTCATTTGAATTACGGAAAGCCGATCTACGTTCCGCCGGATATTAACGATGAAGCCGTAGCGCAGTACTGTCAGGAACTGGAAGAAGCATTGCTGCAAATCAATCTACAGGCTGATGAGGTGCACGGTTTTCGTCATGGAGAGCGGCTTTAACCTCATTCATGAGGCATTTCACCACACAATCTCCATCTCATCCAGAAACTTCTTGCAAATACCGCAACAGGGGGACAAGCCCGCCTTTACCCTGTGAAGGCTTGGGAGTATGATGATGGCTATGAATACATCTGTGAAGCAGACTTTGAGAACCCTGATCCCCCGGCTAAGCCAGGGTAGGGTGTTGGTTGTGGGCGATCTGGTCATTGACGAGATGATCTATGGCGCAACACACCGCATTTCCCGAGAAGCGCCAGTCTTGATCCTGAAACACCAGAAAACGGATATCATCTTGGGGGCAGCGGGCAATGCCGCGCATAACGTGGCAAAATTAAATGCCAAACGCACAACTGTAGCAGGAGTTTCCGGGAAAGACTATTACTGCAGCCTGTTATTGGATGCGCTCCAGCAAAACAACATTGACACCAGCGGCTTGATTCAGGATGAATCCCGCCCCACCAGCACGAAAAGCCGTATCTCCGGCATCGCCAACCACTCCGTTACACAGCAGATTGTTCGGATTGACCGGGAGTCCTGCGAACCGATTTCCGGAGATGTGGAAAACAAGTTTCTGGATACGCTCACACGGCTAGCCCCGGAGTTTGACGCCTTGCTGCTTTCCGACTACGGGCTGGGCGTCTTTACTCCCGCCGTGATTGAACACTGTCAGGCACTCCGCAAAAAACACGGCTTGTTGATGGCCGTTGATAGCCAGCAGGATTTGAGCGTTTTTCAAGGTGCAACCGTCATTACGCCAAACCAGCCAGAAGCAGAAAAGAACGTCGGCTTTGACTTGGATTCTCCCGTCGCAGTCACCCAAGCGGGACATAACTTACTTGCAAAATCGAATGCGGAAAATATCCTGATCACCCGCGGCGAATCCGGTATGAGCCTGTTTGAGCGGACGGGTGAAGGCATTTTGGAAACCGGCATACCCGTCTTCAACCGCAGTGAGGTTTTTGATGTGACCGGCGCTGGTGATACGGTCGTTGGCACCCTGACGCTGGCGCTGACTGCCGGGGCCAGCATGCTGGAAGCAGCCATTTTGGGCAATTTGGCAGCCAGCCTGGTGGTCCGTCGCTTTGGCGCTGCAACAACGACCCAGGCGGAATTACTGGGTGCAGTGGACACCTTGGAAGATGATCTGCTGAGGAAGGTCCATAGCGGCTTGCCCGTTCGCGTTTAACCATTCGGACAGAGAGAGGCGAAACTATGTGGATCGATCAATCAGGACGGCTGTTCGGGAAAATTAATGTCATCGACTTTTTAAGTTTGGCACTGATTCTGTTAGCGGCATTGGGGATGATTGCCGTACAGTCCGGCTGGCATAAAACATCCGGGCAGGTCATTCGCGGCGAAGGCGACATCCAATACACCATTCTGATCCGGAATTTGAAAACCTTGCAGCCCGATCTCTTCCAGCCAGGTAAGAAGCTCTCCATCACCATCCGCAATCAGCCTCGCGGAGAAGTGCCCATTCTGGATGTCAAACGCAATCCGCGCAGAACTTCCTTTATGGGGCCGAACGGCCAATTGCAAACCATCGAAGATCCCGCCGATCCCTATGGCTATGACTACCTCATCACCTTGCGCGATCATGCCCTTTTTACGCAGGATGGCTATGTAGCTGAGGGCATCAAGGTCAAAATCGGCTTGAGTATTGAGGTTGAAGGCAAAAATTATCGCGTGCCAGGTGTTATCGTTGACGTCCGGGAAGCATCGGACCGAGCATCGTAGCATGAGCCTGCTGCGTCCTTCGCTGGAATCATCCCTACTGTTCAAGCCCTGGGTGTCGCTTGCCCAATTGCCTGGCGCCACCATTGGCCAATGGTTGGAAAAATCGTTTATCGGGCGTTTTCTCTTCAGCTCGCCAAACCAGCAGAGGCAGATACCCATCCTGTTTCAGCGGGTTTTCCCGCTGGGGATCGCCATTCTGTTTATTTTGCTGTCTTTTGCGTCCACAGGCGTCATTGGGGCAGCCACTTGGTTCTTATTCGCGCTCGCAGTGCTGGCGGGGCTTTTGGCTCGTCCAGCCGTGCCAAAGCACCTGACAATCATTGACTTATTCATCGCCCTCTTTTTAGCCTCTGCCGCTCTGTCAACCGCCTTTTCATCCTTTTTTGCCACCAGTTTAATCGGTCTTGGCAAGATGCTGACTTTTGTAGCAGGTTATGTGGTGTTTCGGGTACTGAGCGAGTTCGGTCACAAGCCGGTCATCGTGCTGATGGGCCTGCTGACTGCCATCGGGCTTGGGGAAGCGCTCATCGGCTTTTATCAGCACATCAACCATATTCAGCCACTTGCCACCTGGAGCGACCCCAGTATTAACCCGGAATTGCAGATGACTCGCATCTTTGGCACACTGCAACCCTACAACCCAAACCTACTGGCTGGCTTTTTAACGCCCTGCTTTGCTGCCACCGTTGGCAACGCCTTGCTGCTTTTCCGCAAAAAAACCTGGCCGCTGGCCGTTGTGATGTTGCTCATCAGTGTGCTTATCCTGATTGCCATGGTCTGGACTGGTTCTCGAGGCGGATTCCTAGCCATTGGGGCCATGTTGCTGATGGTCTTTGCTTATGTTGGTCATCTGTTGTGGCACGATAACCAGTTGAAGCCTTTTAAAACGCTCAAAACGCTTTGGATCAGCATCCTTATTGTCAGTTTGTTAGGACTGGGTTTTGGGCTGGGCACGTCTGAAAAAATCCGTGCGCGCGTCGCTTCGATTTTTGCCATGCGCGAGGATAGCAGCATTTCCTACCGGCTAAACGTGTATCAATCCGCAACGCAGATGGTGCGAGATAACCCCGTTGTTGGCATTGGACCGGGCAATAGCACCTTTAAACTGGTATATGGGCTGTATATGGTCCCCGGATACAATGCACTGGGCGCTTACAGCGTTCCGCTGGAAATCGCCGTGGAACAAGGCTGGCTAGGGCTGATTATCTTTTTATCCATGCTGCTAGTCTTAAAACTTAGGGTTTGGCTGGCCTTGGATGATACGCAGCGCCCCCTCACCGAGAAACTCTTGATCGGCGCATTATTCACCGGAGTCGTTGGCTCTTTTGTATACGGGTTCTTTGATACCATCTGGTACCGTCCTGCCGTCAATCTTCTCTTCTGGTTTATGGTGGCGTCGCTAGCCAGATTCAGCGAGCCTAAAGTCAATATTCAGGATGCATCATGATACGGCCAGAAGAAATCCGCAAAATTGCTTTTATCAACTTTGGCGGCATCGGGGATGAAATTCTTTTTTCTCCCGTGATTGAAGAAGTCAAACGGTACCTGCCGCATATACATACTACGCTGTTTCTGGAAGGCCGTAGCCAAGCCGTTCGGGACTTGCTGCCGGATGTTGATGCACTGGTGACGCTGGATCTCCAAAACCAATCCCGATTAAAAACGTTTTTCCAGCTTTGGAATGCCTTGCGAAACAAATATTTTGACGTCGTCATTTCCAGCGGCAGTAATCCCCTCATCCCAATTTTATTGTGGCTGAGCGGGATTAAAATCCGGGTTGGCTTTGGCACCGGCAAAATCAGCCAAAAACTTCTGACGGTGGAAGGCTATTTAGCGCCCAAAAGGCAACGCATCGGCTATGCGGCTGATATGTACTTTACGCTGGCCAGCAGTTTTTTGAGTTGGCTATTTCGGGAGCGCTACACCCCCATGCATCCAGTATTACCGCATCTAAAAACTCCGCCGCCGGAGGACATCGCATGGGCCCAGGAAAAATTACAAACACCACAAACCGGCAAAAAGATTCTGCTTCATCCGGGGGTCAGCCAAATCAGCATTCAGAAAAATATCCTGAAAAGCTGGGCTCCTGAAGCTTGGGCAGAACTCATTCAACGACTCGGCGAAACGGGTTGCCAGGTGTTTCTGGCCGGGGGACCGGATGACAAGCAAGCAATCGAAGGCATTCGACGCGCGCTTCCAACGGATTTACCCTTTTTCCATGATTTATACGGCCAAACCAAGAACTTAAGGCAACTGGCGGCGCTTATTTGCGAAAGCGACCTGTTAATTGGCGTCGATTCTTCGCCCATGCACATTGCCGTGGGCTACCAAACGCCCACCATTGCCTTGTTTGGGCCTACAGACGAAAAAAAGCTCTTACCCAACATTCCTCGCTTCCGCGCGGTGAGTGTCTCGGATTTATCGTGTCGCCCCTGTTTGTGGGATGTGCGGGATGAAAGCTGCGAACGCCCCGTGTGCTTGGACATCCCGGTTGAAAGCGTGATACGGGCGGTTCAAGAGGTTTTAAATGCAAACTATGCCGTCCAGTAGGGCTTTCAACTAAGGCAAAATCCATATTTAAACGTTCTCTCCGTACTCCGTAACAAAGTATTGCGGGGACACAATTCACCCATTTTGATTGTTTTTATTTAAAAGAGAGATTTTATCGAGCGGCCATCACCGGCCAGTTTTTACACGAGAGAGCGAGGAAAAAGCATGGTTTCTTTACCTCCCTTACTGAGCTATGGCGCAAATACAGCAGGCTACGGAGGGATCAACCCGTATGGAGCCTCTACCGGTTTAAACACGGGTTTAGGCAGTACATCATTGCTCGGCACACAAGGCTTAAATGGGCTCGATGCCTTACCCGCCCTGGGATTAGGCCAAAATCAGAATCCATTACAGTCCCTTTTCGCCAGTGATAACACCCAACCCCAGCAACAGGGCGCTATGGACGCCTTCATGCAATTGGTCATGATGATCCTGGCCCTCCTACAAGGCGGCGGACAGGAACAACCCACAACCGCTTTAGACGCAGGCAACGAAGGCCCTAACCTCTTGGATGCCATTGCCGCCGCAGCAGCCATGCAGCAAGCGCAAGGAGCCGCTCACAACGCAGGCAACCAGCCGGGCTTAGTCAACTTCAGCGCTGGTGAGGCAGGCGAACAACTCAGCCAAAGCCTGAATGCCATTGCAAGCGATCCAGACGGCGCAAAACTTCTTCAAGCCGCTCAAGAGAAAAGCGTCACTATTGAAGTAGGTGACCCAGGCGTCGCTGCGGGCGTTGGCAGTGACAATTCAATCAATGGCGTCACGTTAACCAATCCCAATGGTGAAACCAAAATCGTAGTCCGTGATCCAAACAACATCAAAACGTTGGTCCATGAGCTCGTCCACGCTGTTAGCACACAGGACGGTAACTCCAAAGATGAGGAAGGCATTGCGGATGTCATTGGCTCCCGCGTTGCCAACCGACTTGGCGGTGCCGCAGTTGGTGGACTTAACGGCAGTGATCAGGAAATTTTCCAGAAAAAGCAACAGTACTATCCGGAGCTGGGCCAAAGCAACAGCATCCGAAACACCCTGGCCGGCCTGGGCTTGGCGGTCAGCGTTTAAGACGTTACTTTAAAGCAACAAAGCGCTCTGGTTGTTCAGAGCGCTTTGTTTTTTCGCTAATAACCTTCCTTGGGCAAAGGAATTAAGGCGGATGGCGTCTCCGCAGCGGGATCAATACGCGTTTTTCTCCGTTCAGGAGGAACCACGTTCACATTTTGCCGACTCGGGGGAACTGGCGCACTACTGGTTGGCCCACCATATCCCGGCAAGGGTTGCTGTACCGGCGTTGGAACAGGCGCTTCCGGACTGGGCGGCATGCTACCGGCTTCACCCCCACCCTCCGGAACTCCGGTGGCAGGCAGATCTGCGTTTGGATCAATCAACGGGTCCTGCTGCAATTCGCCCTCTTTGGCTTCCGGGATCGCAAGATGGCTATTTTTTTCTTTGTCGCTAAGATTTTTAAGGTCATACGTGATGAAATCCTCGTCCCGGAGTGGTTTACTAAAAGCCAGATCAAACGTTTCAACCGGCTTGGAAGCCAGATAGGGCTTCATATAATTTCGCCAGATAACGGCAGGAAGCGAGCCCCCCGTCATGCCAGGCATCGGGGTGTTGTTGTCATTACCCACCCAAACGCCGGTGACTACATTCGGTGTAAAGCCAACAAACCAGGCATCCCGGTAATCATCGCTTGTCCCGGTTTTACCAGCCATCGGACGACCAATATTTGCAGCCTGTCCCGTGCCATGCGTCACGACCGCTTGCATCATTTTGACCATCGTATCAACCGTGGTCCGGTTCAGCACATCCAGGCGGACGGGATGCTCCCCATAGATCCGGCGGCCACCGTCATCCACGATTTTCTCGATGGCATAAGGCTCCACACGCACGCCCCGATTGGCCAATACGCCAAAGGCCGAGGTAATTTCCATCAGATTCACCCCGGAACCACCCAGTGTGAGGCCCAGATAGGCTTCCAACGGAGAACGGATCCCCATTTGCCGCGCCATCCGGATAACGGCATCTGGACCCAACTCATTAATGACTTTCACCGCCACGATGTTATTGGAGGTCATCAGCGCCCGGGCAATGGTCATATAGCCATGGTGCGACTTATCGTAGTTCTGCGGCTGCCAGTCCCCAATTTTAATGGGCTCATCCAAATAAACGCGGGTGGGTTCATACCCCTGATCAATGGCGGTGGTATACGTGAAAATTTTAAACAGCGAACCAGGAGAACGAATCGCCTGAGTCACCCGATCAAACTGGCTTTTTCCGTAGTCTTTTCCACCCACATACGCCAGAATGGCACCCGTTCTGGGATCGATGGACAAAAGCGCTGCTTGCTGGGTCGCCCGTGTTCTGCCATATAGTGCAGAACCCTGCCGAAGCACCTCATCCGCCAAAGTTTGCGCCCGCATGTCCAACGTGGTGTAAATCTTGAGGCCGCTTTGCCAAAAGGATTGCTCATCCAGGCTAAAATGGCGCATCACCTGTTCCATTACATACCGGTTAAAAAACGGCGCCTTATTAGAGGAAGCAATAGTGCGTCCGGCCATATTCACGCGAATTGGACGCTTTTTATAGTTTTCACATTCTTCTGCGCTCAGCTTTCCAACTTCGCGCAGGTTGTCGAGAACCTCATCCCGTCGGGCTTTCGCAGCCTGCATATTTTGGAACGGGCTGTATCCTGATGGAGCCTGGGGCAAGCCTGCAATCAAAGCCGCTTCCGGAATGGTCAGTTTGGAAGGTGGCTTACCAAAATAAATTTCACTGGCTGCCTTAATTCCGTAGGCGCCTTCGCCAAAATAAATATTGTTGACATAAAGCTCCAGAATTTGCTTTTTGCTGAGTTTATTTTCCAACTCAATGGCTAAAAACGCCTCTTTCAGTTTCCGGGAAATCGAACGCTCATTAGACAGAAATACGTTCCGCGCCAACTGCTGAGTAATTGTGCTACCACCTTCCCGGAAGCCTTTATGCGTCACATCCCGCACAATCGCCCGCGCAATCGCGACCGGATCAACCCCATGATGGCTATAAAAGCGGCGATCTTCAGTTGCAAGCAAGGCATCAATAAACGCCGGAGAGACTTCTTCCAATGCAACATTCTTATGATGGAACTTTCCAAAAGAAAGAATCGGCGTCCCATCCGACGCTAATACCTGGGTCCAGCGGGTTGGGTTAATTCCCTCTTTCAGGACTTTATCGACTGAAGGGGTTCCCAAACAGCCGCTCAAACCAAGCAGCAGCGTTCCGGCAATAACAATAGAGGCAAGAGGGCGCAACAGTCTCATAAGGTCAAAGTCCGTCTATTTCTGGGTAGAACTTGAGCCCATTGTACAGAAGAAATCCTTCTTCAGCATGCTTTTAGCGGGAGCACAACCATTGACTCAACTTCAATCCCCCCAGCATGACGCCCAAGCCCAGCACAATGCTCCCCATTAAGTAAAGCAATGCCCGCTCCCAAGCTCCTTGCCGGATATAAAGGAGCGCCTCCAACTCATAACTGGAAAAGGTAGTCAAAGCGCCCAGAAAACCCGTTATTAGCAAGAGCCTTAATTCAACCGGAACTTGCACGAGCGACTGATACCGACTTTCAAAAAATCCCAAGAGTAAACCTAAAATCAGGCAGCCCACCATATTTACAAAGAATGTGCCAAACGGCAGCCAATCTCCCCAGCGCGCTTGCGCCCACCCTGCCCCGTAATAGCGGCAAAGGGTTCCTATACTCCCACCCAAGACCAACAGAATGATTTTATTCACACCTTAACTTTAACCTCAGGAATTTACCAATGATATCTCCCGGCGACAAAAGAGCCACCGTGCTTTCATTACCCCATTTTACACCTCTGGAATGCTCTCGAGGCTATCACACTAAGTCATTCCCCTACCCGTCATCCACTGGGGTAATCACCATCCCCAAGAGTAACTGTCCTCTGTTGCCAATGGTTTTGAAAGAACGTTAAGATGGGCCCAGTGCAATCAGCGGCAAAAAGAGGATCGCTATGACATCACATGAAAACCGCTTCCCCGACTGGCAAACTCTTTACCAGGAACAGGATGTCAAAACCCTTCCTTGGTACTATCAGGAACTCGATCCTGATCTGGCAAACGCATTAAAAAGCTATAACATTCGCCAGGGTCGCTTTTTAGATTTGGGAACCGGCCCGGGAACGCAAGCGGTTGCATTGGCCCAACTGGGCTTTGACGTCGTGGGCAGTGATCTATCCAAAGCCGCCATTGAGAAAGCTCAAACGCTTTCCAGCAAAGCCGTATTTGTTGAAGATGATATTTTGAACACCCGCCTGGAGCCAGGGTTTGACTACATTTTTGATCGCGGCTGTTTCCATGTACTGCCGCCCGAAACGCGTTCACAGTATGTTCAAACGGTTCATCATTTGCTAAATCCGAGAGGGTATCTATTTTTAAAGCCCTTTAGCACAGCAAACCCCGAATGGCCAGCTGGTCCCTACCGTTTTAACAAAGAAGCAATCCACGCCATCTTTGAACCAGCCTTTGAATTGATATCTGTAATAGACACCATTTATCAGGGCACCTTAGCGGAAAAACCCCAAGCCTTATTTGCAGTCTTGCGCAAAGTTTAAGTGGATATCAGCCTTATTTAGCACTTGCTCAATGGCATCACAGGCTTTCACTAAACCATTCTCCTGCTGAATGGTCTGTCCAACTGCGTCTGCCTTCTCGCGATAAGCCAGGTCATGCAACAAGGTCTCTAGCGCCTGAACCGCCGTAGACTCCCGGTAGTGCTCCGGATGTATGGTTTGAGAAACACCTAAACGCTTCAGTCGGGCCGCATTATCTGGCTGATCAAATCCATGTGGCACAATCAGCATAGGTTTACCGGCACGCATCGCCTGCGCGGTTGTTCCCATCCCACCCTGATGGACAATGACGGATGCATGCGGAAACAATTGCGAATATGGCAACGCATCCCACCATAACATCCGCTCTGTTAAGGCAGATTGAGGCTGGTGTTCGCCAGCCACAAAAATCGCCCGGCACCCCAGCGCCTTGACCGCCTTGATACTGGTTTCGAAAAAATCGGTGCTGGTCTGTACCACACTGCTCCCAAGTGTAAAAACCACTGGTGGCTCTCCAGAGGCCAAAAAAGCACGGACCGGCTCCGGTAAAGTCGTTTCATCTTCTTTCATTCGATCATAAAAAACAAAGCCCGTCGTTTGGGTATGTTTTGGCCAATCCGGCTGACAGGCAGCCACTAGCGGAGAAAACAAAGCCAAATTTAAATAGGGGGAATATTGCCCTTCAAAAATGGGATTCCCTCGTGATGGAAGCCCATATTCCCGACGCAAGTCATAAACAGATTGCGGCCAAAAACCAGACACACCTTTTAAAAGCCCCCAAAAGACCTTCCAAAATACCGGCGGAAAATGATACCACTGCTCTGTAATGGGCAATTGCGGCAAAACTGGCGGATCATATGCTGAAAAATACCCAAATGGCTGTAGCGCAACAGATGCCCAAGGCAGCTTCAAGACTTCCGCCAGAACCGGCCCAGCATATACAGTGGGGGAATTCAAAAGAAAGTCCGCATTTTCCAGCAACGGCCTCAAACTGTCCGCCGTCTGCTTCACATATGGCAGCAGATATTTACGCACCAACAGCTCCGGCCCACGAAATCGATCAAACAGCTCATCATAAACCGCTCGTTCGTAAGCAATAAATTCAGGCCCCAAGGGCATAAACCCCAGGTTTTCGCTCAGGATTTTTTCTCGATACACCTGACTCGCTGCCAAAGTCACCCGATGCCCACGTGCCTGCAATTCAATGCCCAAGGCCATCATGGGGTGCAAATCTCCCAGTGAGCCAAAGACGGTTATCACAATATGCCGGGGCATGATCCTCTCCGAGCTTGTATACCGTGATAGACGGAAAGCTGCTTGATCGGTTACATCACAATGTCAGGGATGAGCCACGCTCAGCGTACGGCCAAGCGCTTTTCAAAATCCTGAATGGTCAACGGAGACACTGCTGCCACCCGCAGGTTGTCTTCCACATGATGCGGCTGTTTGTGTCCCGCCAGCGGCGCCAGGATGCCAGGCGTTGAACGGACAAACTGCAAGCAGGCTTGCGCAGGAGTATCCAATCCTTCAAAGCTGGGCAGCCGCGTTTCACTCAACAATTGCCCCTGCAGGAGCGGCACACTGGCAAAAACGCCAAGACCCAACGCCATTGCCACCTCCAGAACGGATGTCGTTTCATCTGCCAAAGGTTGATTGGCGAGTGTGAGCGCTTCCGTAAAAGCCAAATTAAACGGTAATTGAATAAAGCGGAAACCATGCTCCGGTCCGCCCACCGATTCCGCCAGTTTCACAATCGCTTCCAAGCTCAAATATTCCGGCTGATCGGGCGCTACCCGAAAACAACTCCAGGTGGCTAGACCGTAATAACGGATTTTATTTTCTGCGCGGACTTTTTCATAAAATTCAAAAGCCAGTTTGAGGCGCTGCATAAACGCATCACGACCAATTTCCGGCATTTGCGATTCCGCCGCGTTATGCAGATACATTAAATCCAGCGTTTCGACGCCCAGATTGTCCAAACTGCACTGAAGCTGATCTTCCAGATAGGCCGGCGCCATGCAATGAATTCCGCCAACGATATCCTCCGGTTGAATTTTACCGGACTCCAGATAACGGGTGCGGAACCAGTCCCGGAAATTTTCTCCCCGTTGCAACGCCTCTGCATCCGGCGCTAAAAAGCCATTTTTGGAGCATAGAAAAATCTCATCACGCTGGAAACCTTGCGCCAGCAAACGTTTGATCGCAGCGCCCAAGGCGCGCTCCGAAAACTGATAGCGGTAATTAATCGCTGTATCCAGCACATTCACCGCACCGGATGAAACAGAACGAATCGCCGCATCACACATCAGCCGGCTGTCTTCTTCGTTCGGCTGCCCCAAATAGGTTCCCATTCCCAAACTGCTCAACGCAAGCCCCTGACAGGTTTCCCGGAAGTGTTCCGAAGCCACTCCCTGTTTTCCTTCAAAGCGATTGCGGTAACGCACCGTCCCTTCCTGGGTGGCAAAGCCCGGAATACTCATAAACCCTCCTTCTCGTTGGCCAATTTGAATCTTGAGCCTACTCTACGCCGAATAAACGCATCCGACAAATGTGAATGCATACACTTTTACGCCAGTCGTTTCAAACGCCAGAACCAGCTCATGTTCCTCAAACTGCTCCTGTCCACCCTGTTGATGATGGATGAGTTCATACATACCCGGCTGAGAAGCCTTCACAACGGTTTGATTCTGGTGAAAGTCAATATGCTGACCGTGATCTTCTTTCAGAACAGGTTCCCCATCCAGCAAAACCTGAATCGTTGTATCTATTGTCGGTTCCAGCACTACATTGACCCGATTCGATTGGTAGCGGCAGTACAATTTGGCAGGCGTTTCAACCGGCTCAATGAACTCTTTGTCCTGCCGCCAAACGCCTTCCAGATAGAGCGTATCCTGCTTTCGAGCATCAGGTAAACAATATGTCTGCACGGAGGATTCTCGCCGATTACTCCCATTCTCCAGCACGCCTCGTCCCCAGCCGCAATACAATTCCGGTGTCGCACGCAGACACAGGGCGCCCGGACGATCAATCCCTTGCACAGGCGTCATTGGCACAGGGAAATGCGCCTTTGGATTGATTTCAGCCAGTAACGTTTGAATCAGGCGTTCTGTCGCTGAATAGGCGCCTTCCCCCTGATGAACCGCGCGCAAACGTCCTTCCGCATCAATACAAAACTTAGTTGGCCAAGCCTTACAGGCATAACGGCTCCAGGTTAAAAACTGATTATCCAATGCCACAGAATACGGGATCTCCAACTGCTGGACCGCATCCCGCACTTGCGAAGCGGCTTGTGCAAACTGAAATTCCGGCGCGTGAATACCAATGATTGTCAGGCCCAGCGACTCGTAACGCTGATGCCACGACTTGAGGTACGGCAATGTATGCAAGCAATTCACACAGGCATAGTCCCAAAAATCAAGCAGAATCACCCGTCCTCGCAATTCCGCCAAAGCCAGCGGTCCCCCTTGCAACCATTCCGTCATACGCAGTTCGGGCGCGCGTGGTTTTTCCGTCAGGATTTGCATACCCAAGTTCCCCTAACTACTTGCACGT